>JAYTAJ010000780.1:0-3469 GCA_043737575.1 Myxococcales bacterium
GCCGGTGCCCGACATCGATCGCACCGACTACTTCCTCGCGCTCGGCGCCAACCCGCTGGCGTCCAACGGCAGCATCATGACCGCGCCCGACGTCAAGGCGCGCCTGAAGGCGATCCAGGCCCGCGGCGGTCAGGTCGTCGTCGTGGATCCCCGCCGCACCGAGACCGCGGCGATGGCGTCGCGCCACCTGTTCGTGCGGCCGGGCGGCGACGCGTTCCTGCTGTTGTCGATCCTCCACGTCCTGTTTACCGAGGGCCGGGCCCGGCCCGGGCGCCTCGCCGCGTTCACCGACGGCCTCGACACCCTGCGCGCGATCGCCGCCGACTACCCGCCGGCGCGCACCGCCGCGGTGACCGGCGTCGCGGCCGACGACGCGATCGCCCTGGCGCGCGGCCTCGCGGCGGCCAAGCACCCGGTCGTCTACGGCCGGCTCGGCGTGTGCGTGCAGGAGTTCGGCGGGCTGGCGTCGTGGCTGTGCTACGCGGTGAACGTCGTGCTCGGCGCCCTCGACGCGGTCGGCGGGCTGATGTTCACGACGCCCGCGGTCGACGCGATCCCGCTGGCGCGGCGCCTCGGCTTCGACGGCGGTTTCGGGCGGTGGAAGAGCCGGGTCCGCGGGCTGCCCGAGTTCGGCGGCGAGTTTCCGGTCGCGACCCTGGCCGACGAGATCGAGACGCCGGGCCCGGGCCAGATCCGCGCCCTCGTCACCAGCGCGGGCAACCCGGCGCTGTCGTCGCCCGGCGCGCCGCGGCTCGAGCGCGCCCTGGCGACCCTCGACTTCATGGTGTCGATCGATCCGTACCTCAACGAGACCACCCGCCACGCCCACGTGATCTTGCCGCCGACGTCGGTGCTCGAGCGCAGCGACTACGATCTGGCGCTCGCCGGGTTCAGCGTGCGCAACGTCGCGCGCTACTCGCCGTCGGTGTTCGCGCGCGGCCCCGATCAGCGCCACGACTGGGAGATCTGCGCCGAGCTGATCGCGCGCCTGCACGTGCCGCGCGGGCTCGGCGGGCTGGCGCGGCGCGCGCTGCGGGTGCTGCCACCCGAGCGCCTGCTCGACGTCGCGCTGCGGACCGGACCGTATCGCCTGTCGCTCGCCAAGCTGCGCGCCGCCGAGCACGGCCTCGATCTCGGCGCCCTCGAGCCGCGGCTGCCGGCGCGGCTCGGTCACGGCAACCGCCGCATCGACCTCGTGCCCGCGATCTACGTCGCCGATCTGCCGCGGCTCGCGGCGCGCCTCGACGCGCCGCCGGCGGCGCTGGTGCTGATCGGCCGCCGCCACCTCCGCAGCAACAACTCGTGGATGCACAACAGCCTGCGCCTGGTGAAGGGCAAGCCGCGCTGCACGCTGCTGGTCCATCCCGCCGACGCCGCGGCCCACGGGCTCGGCGCGGGCGACCAGGTGCGGCTGGCGTCGCGCACTGGCGCGATCACGGTACCGATCGAGCTGACCGACGACATCATGCGCGGCGTCGTCAGCCTGCCCCACGGCTGGGGCCATCATCGCGACGGCACCCGGCTCGCGGTCGCGTCGGCCCACGCCGGCGAGAGCATGAACGACGTCACCGACGCCCACCTGCTCGACGCGCTGACCGGCACCGCGGCGCTGACCGGCGTGCCGGTGACGATCGAGCGCGCGGCGATGGCAGCGGCGTCATGACCACGCTGTTCGATCAGCTCGGTGGCGACCGCCTGCGCGAGGTCATCACCGACTTCTACCGCCGGATCTTCGACGACGTGATGATCGGCTTCCTGTTCGTCGGCAAGGATCGCGCGCGGCTGATCGATCGCGAGTGCGAGATGGCGGCGCGCATGCTCGGCGCCGACGTCCGCTACCAGGGCCGGCCGCTGCGCGAGGCCCACGCCCGGGTGCCGATCCTCGGCGGTCACTTCGATCGCCGCCTGCAGATCTTGAAGGACGCGATGGCGGCCCACGCCGTCCCCGCCGCGGTGCACGACGCGCTGGTCGCGCACACGATCGCGCTGCGCTCGCAGGTCACCGCCGATCCGACCTCGAACTGCAACCACGAGCAGACCGCGAACCGCACCCAGGTCGCGCCCGCCGACGCGATCGTCCGGCTCGGCAAGCGCTAGCTACGGCACCAGCCGCCGCGGCGTGGTCAGCGCGCCGGCGCGCAGCAGCTCGACCATCTCCGACGCCGCTTGCGCGCGGGCGTCGTCGTCGGCGCCGGCGACCGCGAACGACCACTGGCGGTCTCGGGTGCGCGCCGGGAGCTGCAGCGTGCCGCGCTCCTTGCCGTCGAACACCACCACCAGCGCCGCGTCGGGGCTGCGGGTCGCGAGCGCCTCGAGCGAGCGCGCGCCGTTCGGCGTGAAGGTGATCGCCACGTCCGGCGCGTCGCGGACCGGGTCGTAGCCGATCTCCGCGCGCTCGATCCCGCTGCCGGTGAGGACCGGCGCTCCGGCGTTCGTCAGCTCGAGCGCCGCGGTCCGGGTGATGAGCTCCTGGAGGCGCGCCAGCGTCTCCTCGTCGAGCCGGGGCAGCTCGACGACGAAGCCGTCGCCGCGCGCGACGACGCGAGCGTCGTCCAGGCCGCGGGCGTCGATCCGCGCACGGATCGATACCACCGCGCCCGCGATCAGCGCCGGGCGGTCGGCGGACGGATCGCGATCGGTAGCGGCCTCGAAGTCCAGGCGATAGGTCAGGCGGATCCGATCGTCGGGCCGCTTGGAGGAGCACGCGCCACCGGCCAGCGCACACAGCATCGCCACCACGACCAAGGGTCTCATCCTTCGCCAAGTATCACGCGCGGCCTGCTACCCTCGACGCGATGACGCCGATCCCGATGACGCTGACCGGCACCCGCCGCGCGCTGTTGCGCAGCCTCTACGTCGCGGTGTTCGCCGCGTCGCTCACCGCGCTGGTGATGTGCGTGCTGCCCGGTCACCAGACCGTCTACGCGGTGGCGGGCGTGCAGGTCGAGCCCGCGGGCGGACCGCTGCTCGCGCTCGCGATGATCGCCGCGACCATCCTCGCCGCGCTCGGCGTCGCGATGCCGCGTCGCGAGATCACCGTGCTCGCGACCGGCACGTTCAGCGTGCTCGCGATCCCGATCGTCATCTGGCTCGCGCTGGCGCAGCTCGACCAGACCGGCGTCGCGACCCACACGCTGTGGCCGGCCCGCGTCCTCGACCTCGCGCTCCCGGTCGTGGCCGGCGCCGGCCCGGTGCTCGGCGCGATCGGCTTCCTGCTGTTTCGCCTCGAAGGCCGCGCCGCGACCTCGACGCTGCCGACCGCGACCCTGCGCCCATCGGGGTTAGTTCCAGGCGGTCGCGCCCCACATCAGGAAGATCGCGGCGATCACCGCGATCGTCGCGCCGATGCCGACGACGTACACCTGCGAAGCATCTCCTCGGTCACTGCGTTGCTCGCTCATCTGAAACCTCCGGGCCGTTGATAGCACGTCAGTCCGCGGGCTCGATCGTCTCGACCGGGTGGATGCAC
>JAYTAJ010000781.1:0-18205 GCA_043737575.1 Myxococcales bacterium
ACACGGGACATTGCGCGAGGCCGCCGCGGCGCTCGGTATCGCGCACCAGACGCTGGCAGCGCACTTCAAGCGGATCGGGTTTCCGATCCGCGACGTTGCGAAACGCCCGGGCTAGCGTGCGCGTCCGAGACGCGCGCGGTGCGCGCGCGGTTCAGTCCGGCCGCATCCCGACGAAGCGGCGGTCAACACCGAGCTCGTGAACCCAGCGGATGATGGTGCTCGGCGCCTCGCAGTAGAGGCCAGCGACGGCGGCGGCCTGCTTGTAGCGGGACAGGCGGCGGCCGATGAACGACACCACGTCAGCGAACTGGACGTAGTTCCCGGGCCACGGCGCGCAGTGGATCGCCCGCACCAGGTCGTCAGCGGCGCCGTCCCACATCAGCGGTACGGAGCATCCAGTTGCGCGGCTGCGAGCGCGCTACTCCTCCTCCGGCGGCACGGTCGGCACGGCAAGATCGAACCGCAGCCCACTCCAGCCCTCGCCGGTACCGACCGAGCGCGTTCGCGTGGACCAGACGTGGGTGCGGCCATCGGCGCCGCGCGCGTAGCGGACCCGGCGCGCGACGCGTCGGCCCTCGCGCGGCACCTCCTCCTCGCGGATGCGGTAGGGCCCCGCGAGTGACGTGGGCCGTAAGATCCGGCCGACCGCTTCGGGCAGTGTTGTCCCACCGGAGGAAGTGACGTCGAGGAGGGCGGCCTGCTCCAGGGCGATCTCGTAGCTCTCCGGCATGCGCACCGGTTGGAATGGAAACCAGTGGTCCGGCACGCTCGTCTGAAGGCGATACCGTAGCGGCGCAGTAGACGTGGTTGGCTCCGCGGGCAGCGCGTTCGCCAGCGCTCGCTCGTGGCCTGGCCAGGCGACGCCGCGCGTGCTCTCTACGGCGTGCTCGATCGCCCACACCAGGTTGGCGGTGTCGTCGCGGAGGAAGCGAACCTCCTCGACGATCGGTCCGTCGAGCGTCACCGTGGCGTTCGGTAAGAGGAAGAAGTTGGCGGGGGCACCGTCGGACTTCGTGATCGAGAACATGCTCCAGCCCCCCCCTGCCGCATCGGCGCGCGGGATGTTGGTCGACTCGCCGAACACGTCGACCATGGTGAGCGTGCTGCTGCACAACGTCCCGGTCGGCAGCTCGAAGGGCACCAGGAACCAGTCGTTGCCGTGCACCAACATGAAGTCCATGAGCACCATCGTCGCGAGGTTGCGGCGATCGGGGCGCAGGGCGCCGAAGTCCACGCGGCCGTCCTCGAAGTCCCAGAAGCGCTCGCTCGCCATGCCCCGGAACTTGACCGGGCCCGGGATGACGGCGCGCTGAATCGTCGAGATCACGGGCGCCGCGATGGTCCCCGGCAGCGCGGTCGAGTCGGTCAACTCGAAGCCGTGCCAGTCGACGTCGCCGGTGTTGCGCGGCGCGGCGGTCAAGCGTCGCGCATCGCCGGTCGGCGCGCCCGCGTAGACCTGGAGTGCGTAGTCGAGGCGGTCGGGACGCCAGCCCGCAGGATCCTCGTCGCCGATGGCGCCATGCACCTCGTCGACCCAGGCCACGAGCTGCTCCACGATCTGGCCGGCTTGCGACCAGCGCGACGCCGAGATGGACCAAGGCACTCCGGGCGGCGGCGGTGGTTGCTCGGGCGGGGTTCCGGGCGGCGCTGCTGGCGGCGACTGTTGGGTCGCGAGGTAGAGCGCGACGCCGTCGATCGCCCGCGTTCGCCAGATCGCGCGAAGGCGCGAGCTCGCGGCATCATCCTGTTCGGCGTGCTCCGCGATGGGATACGCCTCGAGGAACGACACGCGTAGATCCGTCGCCTGAGACTCGACGAGTACGCGATCGAGCTGCTGGCCGAGCTCGACGGCGACGATCAGATCGTGGCGCGACCAGGGCTCGGCGGTGACGGTGCTCTCCATCGGTGCATCAGCGATGAGCGGCGCCGCAGTGCTCGGCGGCGCGTTCGCCGCGCTCCAGCCACACAGCGGCGCAACGTCGGCGGCGATGCGGAGGTAGGCCGGCGAGCCGGCGTCCTCGCCTTGCATCTCCCCGAGCTGCCACTGGCGGGTGAGGAACCAGGCGGGATCGCGGACGCGTGCGGCCAGCGCCTCGGCGAGATCCGCGGAGCGAGCTCGGGGCTCGAGACGATTCCAGAACGTGATCGACGGCATCGCTACTCCGGCCCGACGGTGTGGGTGTCGGTGATGCACTGGGCCGACAGGTCGGCGCTGATCGCGTCGCCCGCGATGTTCGCGGCGAGGTGGATGGTGGGTGCCAGGAGCCCCAACAGTCCGAGCTGGTCGGCGTCGACGGCGCGGATCTTCGCGAGGTCGATGGTCTCGTGGAGGATGTCGATCAGGCTCGGCAGATCCCACTGCGGGGTCGGAGAGGGTGCGACCGCGATGAGTACGCACTGCGCTGCCTCAGCAGCCGGTGCATCGTGGTGGACGGCGAACGAGGTGTCCTGGGTCGCGTCAGGGATGAGCTCGTTCCACTCGTCGAGCAAGAGCCCGGCGAACGTGCTGTTGGAGTCGACGTTGAGCGCGCGCCGGAACGCGAGCGACAGCGAGCCGGAACGCGGACGCTGTGCCAGGACTCCGCGGTCGAATGGGAGGCCGATCCAGCGCGCACCGTTTACGTGGGGAAGTTGCGCCAGCGAAAGATCGAGCCCCCTACCCTTGGTCGCCTCGGCCATCGCACCAACGAGACGCAGCGGGGCGAGGCGCGGTCGGACGCGGGCCACGCGCGCGAACCACTTGCGCGGCCGGTCGGGCTCGTCGATGAGCGACGGCGCGTACGCGAGCGCGAGATCGAGCTCGGGGCGACTGACCGGCGAGAAGGGCGGCAGGATCGGGAAGTCGGCGCCGAACAGGATCCGCAGGTGCGGCACTGGCTGGAGGCTGCTGCCCAAGGCGGCGAAGGCACGCCGATCGATCTCGGCGCGCACGACCGCGGCCTGCTCGACGAGCGCGGTGCGAAGGGTCGCATCGTCGCCGGACTGGCTCACCGGGATGGCCTCGTGGATCCCGTAGGCGCTGGCCGACCACAGCGCGGCGCGCAGAGCGTTCAAGCTCGGCGGGGACTCCAGCACCGCCTCGCCCTGGGCAATGATGAACGCGGACCGCATCGTCTGAAAGGAGGCCAACGCTGCGGCGCGACGACTCTCAAGCTCGTCTTCGTCGAGGATCTCGTCGACCTCGGCGGGACTCGACGGCGTCAGATCGCGCGCGGCCAGCGGACGCGCGCCGGCTACGAGCTCGGCGATCAGGCGCCCCAGCTCGATGAGCTCCGGGAACGTGATGACGTCGGATGTCCACTCCGGGCGGCGGGTGAAGTCGAGCTGCACGTCCGCGCGCGATGGGATCACATGGGTCGAGATCCTCCACGCGAGGGCCGCCGCCCACTCGCCGTCGACGGCGGCGGTCGACCGCGACGACAGTGCGAGGACATCGAGCGGGCCGAGTCCGAGATCACCGACCGACATCAGCGCCGCGCCGCGGTGCGCGGGATCCTCCGGCGTCGGGTCGGCGTACGAGTACCAGCAACAGATGGAGAGCGGGCTGCCGAGGATCGTGCCGATCCAGGCGTCGAGCCGCGGTTCGGCCTTGCCGCGCGGGGTGGCTGGCCACGGATCGGTGGGGAGGTTCGTGTCCCCGAGGATGACCGCGACCCGCTGTGTGAACGAGGTGCCGCGGCGCGGGATCGTCGCGATCTGCGGATCTGGGATCGCGCCACCGCCGGCGAGACCGGCCAGCGTGGCGTTCGCGCGATCGAGGTTGCCCTGGGACGCCTGATAGATCGATTCGGCGACTAACAGATCGGCGGCGGCATCGACGTGCGCGTCGAGCGTCGCGAGGCAGTTGCGCATCGCGGGTCGATCGGTGCTCGTCACCGCCGGCAGCTCAGGCACGTCGCCCCACATCGTCGGCTCATCGAGGCGCCCCGCCACCGCGGCGCGGAGCGTGAGCCCGTTCACGACGTCACGCGCCGGGACCCGCTCGGTCGGCCCGTCGGGCGGGGCGGTCGGATCCTTGCCGATCGGAAACGCGGCGCGAAACGGCGCGATGTAGACGTCGAGTCCGGCGTCGTGCAAGGCGCGCTCGAAGCGGTAGCCGAGAACCGCGCCAACCGGCTGGCCCTGGCGCACGCCGTCGAGTAGATGCAGGGCGTCGCGCACGCGTCGCGATGACAGGTCGACCGCGACCTGCTCGCGCGCGGCGCCGGTGCGGGTGAGATGCGCGTTGCGGAGGATCGCAGCGGCAGCGGCGTGGGCCGGTGACGGTGCATGGATGAAGCCGCCGGCGGTGCCGGGCCGCGGTGTAGTGCGGCGCCGGAGATTCTCGACCCAGGCGTAGGCGCCGAGGTAGATGCCCTCGGGCGCGACAGCCCGCATCGCCGCCAGCCGGCGGGTCGCCATCGACGTGATCCACGCGTCGACGCGGTGCGAGCAGGTGTCGAGCGTCTCGGTCAGCAGCCGCTCGAGCTCGGCGGTGGGGATCATCGCGAGGCGCGCCAGCACCTCGCGGTAGTCGCGGACCGGCGCGCGTGCGGAGTCGGTCGACGACTCATCGAGCATCCATTGGCCGAGCGTCGCCGAGCCGGTGATGCCAGGGAGAGTCGTGGCGAAGTGCCCCCACGGGGTCTTGCGCGTCTTGGTGCCAGGCGCGATCTGGATGAGCTCCGCCTCGACGCGGTCGAGCTCGACCGCGGCCCCTTCGCGGACCGCGATGCTGACGGCGACGCGGCCGTACTCCACGAGCGCGGCCTGGCGGAGCAGGTGGTAGAGGAGCGGACGGCCGCGCTCCGGCGCCTCGGGATCACTGGCGGCGCGGAGGTCCTCGATCGTCGCGTCGTGGATCTGTCGGATGTAGTTGTCCGTCAGCGACGCTTCCTCCGAGGAGGGCTCACCAGTCACGAACGGAAGGCCGACGCGAAGCGCGGTGTCGCCGAGGGTCATCTCCGCGATGCGCGGCGAGGTGCCGGCGAGGCCGGCCTGGGCGAGGATCACCCCCAGCAACGAGAGTCGGGCGCCCTTCTCCAACGCCGGGTCGAGGCCGAGCAAGACGAGGAGGTTGCGGACGTGGGCGGGACCGAAGATCTGACGAAGCCGCACCTCGCGGCAGCTCGCATCGCGCGCGAGGACGCCGAGCAGATCGGCGTCGGGGTCGCTGGTCCGGCCGACCCGGGGTACGTCGGCCACCCGCGTCAAGTAGGCAGCACGCCAGTTCTCGAGGAGGGTCGGCAGCGTGTGCTCGAGCAGCGGCGCATCGAGGCTGGGTTCCCACCGCGCGATCGAGGTGACCGGCAACAGGCCGTACGGGACGCGACCGACGCGCAGTGCCGGCAGCGGACCGCGGCCGCGCACAAACTTGCGGGTGTGCTCGCGAACCTCTTCGATGTGCGAGGCGGTGAGGAGCGGCGCCATCAACTGCTCGAGGAAGTAGCCGAGCGTGCACGGCCACAACGCCTCGATCATCGCCGCGGCGTTGCCCTGCTCGGTGCGATCCGCGCCCTCGATGTGATCGAAGATCGGGTAGGGCATGATCGGGAGCCCGAGCGCGCGGCTGACGAGCGCGCCGTCGGATCCCTCGCCCATCAGTGGCGCGCCGCGCTCGATTGCGAAGCTGCGCTCGGCGTCGTCGGGCGGCGGATAGCCTGACTCGCCGGCCGTGGTGTTGTTGGTCGGCGTCCCCTGCCGCACGAAGGCGAGCCCACGCGTGTGGTGGTGAGCGTCGAGCAACCCGGCGACACGGCCCGCGCCGACGCCTGCCGAGAGCGTGGTCTTGACGCCAAGGACGATCAACCGATCGAAGCCGAGCGAGAAGTCGAGGCTGGTGAGCGGCACCGTCAGCGCCATCCCGACCTTGACCGCGCGATCGAAGTCGATGGCCCACAGCAACTCGGGCTCGATCTGCAGCTCGTCGCAGTTGACCAGGCTCGGATCGTCCTCAGCGATGTCGGATCGGAACGACAGCGTGAGCGGCTCGACGATCGGTGCGCCGACGACGCGCACACACTCCTCGCCGTCGCGGTATCCGATCGCGATCCACGCATCGGGGAGGATGTTGGTGGTGGCCGTGACGAGCTTGGCGTCGCGAAGCTCCAGCGCTGGAAACGACGGCGGCTCGAAGAGACGCGCGTCGACGTTGTCGGGCGTCATCGCGAGCGCGATCCACGGCGCGCGGGGGCCGTGGCGCTGGACCAAGCGGGCCCACGCGGCGGGCTCGTCGGCAGGGGGCCAGCCGTCGATCCAGAACGCTTGTCCTGCCGCGCGCTCCTCGGCCGTGAGGAGCCGCTGGTGGAGATCGGCGGCGATCTCGTCCGGGTAGACTCGCACCCTCAGCACCGGGAGCTGCGGATCGTCGACGAAGCGGGTCTCGATGCGGACCGGCAGCAGGGCGATCGGATACGCGCCGTCGAAGCGCTGAATGTCGGACTCAGGATCGGCCATGCGGGACTCTCTCGGCGCGCGTCGGCGACGACATCAGGGAGGAAGCATCTGGGACGCGTGCACCGCGACCCGGACCGGGCGCTGGCTGGTGATGGCCGCATGATCGGCGCCGCGCGCGATCAGCGGGCCGGGACCGGCGTGCCACGCCGCGCCGCCGACGGTCTGCAGCGCGCGCGCCGCCGGTACCTCCTCGGCGAGATCGATGTAGTGCAGCGTCGACGCATCCAGGGCGAGGTCCGGCCACGCCAGCTCGTCCCAGCTCGCCAGGGGCTTGGCGCTCGCGACGACCTCGAGGCCGAATCGCGGCTCGCCTGGCTGCTCCTCGAAGACGAAGAACCAGCCGGGATTCGCCTCGGTGTCCGCACCGCGGACCACGGCCTCCTCGATCGCGAAGCCGAAGAACGCGACGTCGGGTGGCAGGCGCCCGGCGAACACCGGCTCCAGCCGATCGGAGCCGAGCACGGGGCTACCGCTGCTGCGATCGGCGCGCAGCGCATAGACGATCGTGCTCGGGTAGCGGCGCAGCACCTCGCCGCGCACCAGCAGCACCAGGTGCTGCCCGTGCTGCCCGGGAGGCGTCGGCCGCCCGCTGTGATCGCCGAGTGTCGACGTCCACGCGTGCAGCGGCATGATGTCGTCGCGGGTGAAGGGCGGGCTCGGCATTGGGCCGCTGGGATCCCAGAACTGCCGGAAGTAGCTTCCGCGCTGATCACTTGGATACTCGCTCCACAGCAGCTCGCGCGCCATCTCGTGGTTGAGGCCGACCAGATACCCCTCGATGAATGCCGGATTGGTCTTGGCGAGCGTGGCAGTGTCCGGCGGCACGTCGCCCAGGCCCGGCAGGATCCAGTCCGGCGACAGCTCCGCGAGTGCCTTGTACATCGCCTGCGGAAACACCGGGTGTGCCATGACCGGCTCGATGGGATCCGGTGGATTCCAGCCGAAGCCTTGCGCAAGCACGAGCCGCGGACCGAAGCCGGCTGGGATCGTGGTCCGGGGATCGAGCGCCGCGACGACGGCCGCGCGTAGCGCCGGCAGATCGAGTTGGCGCAGCGGGTCGCTCAGTCGCGGGGTGACATCCCGCTTGGCAAGCGCGTCCGCAGCGGCGCGAAAGGCGGCCATCGAGGGGCTGTCTGCTCGGTCGCCGAGCGGACCGTTGGGCGCAGCGCCAAAGACGGGATCCCATGCGATGTCCTTGTCGCAGGGCGGCGCGGCCTGGATCTCGGCGGAGTCGGGCGGCCAACCGCGGTACAGGTCGGTCAGCCACGCGGAGGAGGGCACACTCGCCGGCAGCTGCGGGATCGGGTCGATCACGGCCTGGTAGCCACCGGCGTTCACCATCTCGACCAACGCCGTCGGCGCAGCGTCGGGACGACCCTGTCGGCGCCCGACTGGACCCAACGGTCGCGCCGCGCGCCGGAACGCACTGGACAAGAGCGCCAGTCGCGGCGGGCTCGTCTGCGCGAGGCTGCGCACAGTGCGCTGCTGGTGACGGATGTGGCCGAGCACTGTGGCAGCGAACCCGACCACCGCGCTCTCAGGTTCGTCGGCGACAAACCGCGCGTGCAGTCGCTCGCTGATCGCACGCGCGAGCTGCGCGTGGCAGAGCTGATCGTTGGCCTCGCGGATCCCCGCGACCTGGTGCCAGGCCGACGCCATCAACTCCTGCTGCTTGGTCTGGACCACTTCGGTGCCGAGCGCCGCGGCGATCCGCGTCCGCGGATCCTCGTTGAGCTGCCGGAACCACGGCGGTTGTCCCCCCGGCTCGAGCCGGACCCGGCGCGCGTGCCAGGTGCCGTACAGCGGTGGCGCGACGACAGGCTGCCCGCCCGCTTCCTTCACATGGGCGGGCAGGTTGAGGAGCGCGGTGAGCGCCGTGACGAAGGCCGCGTCGGGCGGCGCTGGCTCTGGCGTGTCGGTTCCGCGCAGTGCCCCGCCGATCAGCAGCGGGGTTGCTGCCGCGGCCGGCAGGCCACCGCCCGGCGCAGTGACGTCGAGCGCCCGGGTCCCGACCGTCGTCGGCAACGGACGCGGCTTGAGTTGCTCCACCAGCGACTCGAAGTCACCGCCAGCGCCGGTCGTGAACCGCCACTGGTGATAGATCGGGAGCACCAGTTGCGCGACCTCCGGCGGCGGCGGCCACGCGGGGTTGAGCACCGACGCCTGGTCGCCGAGCGGCTCACGGAGCCCGGCGCGGCGACCCACCTCGAAGATCGGCACCAGCATCATGTTGTACGCTGTGCGGGCATCGAGCCGCCGCGGACACAGGAGCCGAGCCAGGCAGCGCGCTGGCTGGTGGGCCACCAACTCCGCGAGCGGGGTGTCGTCATCGCCGCTGATCTGCACGTGTGCCCACGCCCACGCTTGATCGATCCGTGGCAGCGGCGCGGTCAGCGCGATCTCCACTGCCGCGAGGGCGCGATCGCCTCGGGCCGGAGTCACCTCGACGATCTCGTCGTCGCGCAGCGCGATCAGGCACAGCCAGGGCCGCACTCGACCGTCATCGTCAGCGGTGCGTGGCGAGTAGCGCCACGGCAGATCGACCTGATCGAGCTCGAGCGCCGGGAAGTAGTTCGCCTCGGCGTTCGTGGTGTACGGCGGCGGCCAGACTCGCACGATCGCGCGGCGGTCGAAGTTGACGACGTCGCCCGGGCCGCTGAGCGTCAGTGACAACGAGGCAGTCTGCTCTGCGTCGTGGTTGAAGGTCACCCCGATAGGGATCTGGACCCGCGACCCGGTCTCGGTCGGCACGTCGCGAGCGACGATCCGGGTGGCGGCGCCCCGTCGCGCCCACGAGAGGAACCGATACGCGGCCTGGCTCTGGCTCACGTCATCACGACCGCGTCGAACGACGGCACCACATGCAGCGTGCCTGCGAGCCCCGGGTGCGCCGCGAGGTAGGCAGCGAGCGCGAGCTCGGCCGCGCCGCGCGTCGCGGGTGCGCTCAGATCGGGGCGCGCAGTCAGATCGTAGGACGACGCGATCACGTAGCTCTCCTCTTCGAGCCTGAACCTGGGCGGCGTCCCCGGGGCCGGCGCAAACGTGCCACGCGATCCCCGCAGGGGCGGCGTCGCGTTCGCCGACCCGTCGATCGCCGCGAGCTGATCGCCGATCATCGGATGATAGGGCGCCGCCGCCATGCGCTCGTCGCCGGTGATGAGTGTCGTCTTGTAGGTCAGGGTCTTCACCAGCGCTGCTCCCTCGGTCGTCAGGTCACCCGCGGTCACACCGGCCACCATCAGCTCGTAGCCCGGTCGCGACAGCCGGTCCGGCTCCGACAGCGCCTCGAACTGCGCCGGAGCGAAGAAGTCCGTCACCGGCTCGAATAGCGTTGATGCGCCACTCATCGTCAGCGCCGTGACGCGGAACTCGCTCGTTCCCAGCGGAGTCCCTTGCGCGAACCGGGTGATCCGTCGATCGAGTGGCGCGACCTTCTGGCGCAGCGTCAGCGCAGCGCCGGGATCGATCCGCGTCGTCGCGCTCTCGCCCACCGGTGGAGCCGTCATCACCGCGCGCACCACACCCGCAGGCGTCGTCTCACCCCAGCTTGCCGGGGTCTCGATCTGCGCGCGCAGCGGCGTCCAGATCTCGCGCTGCGGTAGCACCACCGCCGTCCCGCCGCCGAACGTCCGGTCGAATCCCACGCAAAGATCCACGAACCACAGCGACAGGCACGCTTCCCCTGCGACCTGGTACGGCGTCGGGCCCGATAGCGTCCCGTCGAAGTGCACCCCCGCCAGCACCCGCTCGCCACGCCGCAGCGCGACACCTGCCCACAGATGGGCGCGGAACTCGAACGGCGAGAACTGGATCAGCGCTTCGAACCCGACCGAGCCCTTCACGTTCAGCGGCCCCGCTGACGCGTACAGCTCGATCTGCGCGCCGATCTGCGCCGTGTTCGACGTGAGCGCCAGGAACCCCGTCACGTCCAGCCGGGGATCGCTGCCGGATCCGATCGGGATCAGCACCCGCTTCAACTCGGGGAACCCCGGCGGCTTCGGGAACTGAGAGTGGAACCCGCCCACCGACAGCACGAAGCTCGGGCGATCACCCCAGCTCATTCGGAACGCCAGATCGCCGAGGATCGAGAAGCCAGCCACCGTCGAGTCGCGCAGCGTTGCATCTACTGCGATGCGCTTCTGCGCAAAGTCGATCTCGCCCACCACGTCGACGTGCAGATCGATGATCGGCAGATCCCTCGCCGGCAGCGTCGCGCTTACACTGCCCAAGATCACGATCCGCACCGGGGACGGCATCTCCAGTAGGACTGCCAGCGTGCCAGTGACGACCGTCGGCGTGCCCCACCCGATCTTCACAGCTGGCCCGAACACGTGGCGGCCCTCCGCCGCCGGGAAGTACCGACCCAGATCTCCCGTCAGCCGCGCCGCCTGCGCGAGCGGATCCGCCGCAAAAAAGATGTCGTCAATCCCGGGTCCTCGCAGTGCCGTCCGCAGCGCGTCCGTGTCGACCCGCCGATGGATCCCGATCAGTCCGCCCACGCCGTCGACCGTGAACCCCAGCCCGAGCTGGATCGGCGAGAACTCCGCCGACACCACCGCCGCCAGCGAGTAGCCCCCGCTCGGCAGGTGGTTGTCGAGCGCGCCGAACGCCGACACCGACGCGCCGAACACGTCGAGCGCCAGAGCGCCGAAATAGCCGGTGGCAGCGTGCTCCAGGTAGCCGCCACCCTTGATCGGTCCGGCCGCCACGTCGAGGCCGTACCCGGCGGGCAGCAAGAACGAAGCCCGTAAACCGGCTCCGCCGAGGCCATCTCCGTCGAGATCGACGCCGAGCGCCATCCCGACTCGATCGATGACGACCCGCACCGGCCCGAGCTCCACCCGCGCCGAGAGCGCCGCTTGGGCCTCGATGGCGGTCTCGCTGGCGAACAGTCGCGCATGCACCTCGTCAAGGGTCAGCGCGCCAATCGTCCCGTGGACGGGAAGTGATACGTCCAGCGTCGCGCTGCCGCGGAAGTACAGGCCGCGCCGCGCCGACCAGCCGAGCGCCAGATCCAGCGCCGCCGCGAGCCCACCCGCGGGCAGAACCCGGCCGAGGAAGCCATCGCCCTCGGCGCCGCGAAGGACGATGCGACCGTCGGTTACGGCGATCTCGATCGAGATGTCGTTGGCCGCGCCAACCGTCGTGACCTCGGCGCGCATCCGGACGCCGGTGCCCGACAACTCGACCGGCCCGACGGCGAGGATGGGGCCGCTGCCATCCACGGCGGCGCCGCGCCAGGTGAGCGTGAGCGCGGCCCGGCCCGGCGGAGCCGCGCCAATGGTGCCGGCCAGCAAGCCGGTCACCGCCTCGGGCGGCCGATCCGGTCGGACAACGATCCCGACGCCGGACGCCAGGTCGAAGTCGGTCGTCACCTCGGCGTGCAGCGACGACGAGAGCCAGAACGAGACCCCTGACGTGGCGGCGCCGATCAAGCTGAGCAGCAGCCCCTGCGGCTCGTCGACGGTCTGTTTGGGAGCCGGATGGACGCCGACGCGCACGTTGACCGGCCCGCGCGAGAGCAACGGCATCACGAATCCGGGCTGGCCCGGCGTCGTCGGTCCGATGCCGGCGACGTGCTGCTCGAGAGCCCGCGGCGCCGGTGCGAAGTGGCCCGG
Source organism: Myxococcales bacterium (assembly GCA_043737575.1). Taxonomy (GTDB): domain Bacteria; phylum Myxococcota_A; class Polyangia; order Haliangiales; family Haliangiaceae; genus UBA2376. Next base: position 12,054 of record JAYTAJ010000781.1, read on the forward strand.
GTGCAGCATGACGAAGGACAGATCGCGCAACGCCGTAGTCAGCGCCGCGCCGTCGAGCGTGGGGGTGCCCCAGCCGTACACGTCGGCGGCGTGCGCTGTCGGATCGCGGACGAGCCCCTGCAGGCGGTCCCAGCGGATCCGCTGACGCGTGAACGGCGGCTGATAGCTCGCTGCGTCCGCGGGCTGTCTGGTGACCTCGATGAGCCCTAGGGCGCGCATCACCAAGAACGGCCGCAGCAGCTCGCGCTCGAGGCGCTGCACGATGCTGTGCTCGACCAGCCGCCGATGGAACTCCTGATCGATCGAGGTGGCCGCCACGAACGGCGCGGGCAGCTCGCTGGCCAGGCTGTTGGACAGACTCCGGACGGCGTCGATCAACAGGACGGCGTCGACCGCGACCTGGGCGATCGCGAGGCCGGCGTCGCCCGCGCTGGCCAGGCCGTCGTATTGGCGGCGCCTCACCCGATCGACCGCGCCGACCGACCGCGCCACCTGATCGGTCGCCGACTGCAGCGCGCGCAGGCCCGGCGGCACGTCCGGCAGCGACCACCCGAGCTCGGCGACGTAGCCGAGCAGCCGATCGTCGGTCGTGCCCATCTCGCGTGCCAGCGGGGCGAACGAGCGGGCTACGAAGAGGTAGATGTCGTCGAGGAGAGATGCCATCGTCGTTCATTCCCAACGCAGGCGAGGCCGGATAACGCGCACCAGGCCGTGGTCGGGCGCGAGCTGCGGCAACCAGGTGGCATCGGCCTGCACCCGCCGCAGCTCAATCGGAAACTCTTCGCCGGCCCCGAAGTCGTGCTTGACCTTGAAGTAGACCAGCCAGGGCGAGTAGCCTTGGACGTCGTACGTCGGCTCGAACAGCGGCACGAAGACGACCTGGTGGGGGTCGTGGGGTTCGTAGGTGCCTGGTGGCGGCACGAACCCGGCCACCACCGGCATCGGCGTCACGCCGGCACCGCTCTGTACCAGCACGGTGTTCGCATCGATCCACGCCACTGACTTGCTGAGCTTGCCAACCGCGGCCGCGACGTCGGTCCCGAACGCGCCGTGCCACATCGGCTCGTTCAGGTTGATCCGGATCCACCACGCACCGGGCTCGTCCCATGCGTCACCGTACGGGCTCCATCGGTGCAAGATGCGCCTGTCAAAGTCGGTGGCCTCGTTGCCGCTTCCGACCCGGCCGGTGTCCCACCGGATCTCGTCCAAGGGTCCCAGCGGAAAGGGAGAGCCGGAAGCGATCAGCGCCAGGCGGGCTGCGACCAGCTCGACGATCCGGTCTTGAACGACCCGCAACGTTTCGCCGACCGCGCTGGCGAGCAGGTACTGCAGCGACGGATAGTCGAGGTCGGCGGTGCCGAACCCTTGCAACCGCAGCGCGCTCGGTCGCAGCGCCTCGCCGTCCGGCTCACTGTCTACCGAGGTCACCAGCATGGTCGGGTAGTCCCACCACGACGCGATGGCGAAGACGATCAGGTTGGTCTCGATGAGAACCTGATCGCCGACCTGCAAGTCGTCCAAGGGCACGGTCACGTTGTCGAAGAACTCGGTACGTCCCGCGCGCATGATACTGTTGGGCAGTGACTGGTATCCCCGGACCCCGAAGTGATCGTCGAGCGCGAGATCCCAGCGGGTCGCCAGCTGGTTGAACGCGGCATCGAGCTCGCCGCGGCGACGCTTGGCGTGGAGGAGCGACTCGAGGTGAATGGCCGACAGAACGCCGTCGGCGTGCAACCATCTACGCTGCCACCACTCGAGCGCCGCGGGCAGGAACAGGCTCGTGACGATGTCCGCGGCCCGAAACGAGTCCACGTCCTTCGGGTTCATGATCCAGCCATAGCTGCGGCGCTCGCCCGGAGTCCCTGGCTCGTTGAGTCGCCAGTCCTGGCTCGCGGCGTTGAGCACGACCGGCGTGCCGCTCACGGTGTGGAAGCGTGGCGGCAAGATCGCGGTGCCGGGCCAGAGGTTCCAGTCGAGGTGGCCGGTCTGGAAGTTCTTGTACCAGGTCGTCTCGGCCGCCTCGAACGGCAGTGGCGCGTAGGGGTCCGGATTCCAGAACGGGAACCGCGCGTCCTCCGCCTCGTCGACGATCTGTCCCGCGAACAACGTCTCGAACTCTTCGATCGGCAGAGACGGCGACTCGAACCTGCGCTGCAGAAAGTCGTCCCACCACGTGTTGCTGAGCGCGTTGAGGAGGCTTCCGCTGGTGTAGATGCGGTCCGCAGGCGACCCCCACCGCCGCCGGATGGCCCGCGGTCCCAGCGCGTCAGGCTCAGCCCCCGACGACGCCTCGTAGCGAAGGTGCTCGACGCTGCGGAGGCGGCGATCGATCATCTCGAGCATGTCGAGCTGCTTCAGCGACCGCGGGGCGGGCGACCCGGCGGTGGCCGGATTCCACAGCTCGTCGTCGAGCGCGGCCGCGCGCCACGCGATGTCGTTGAGCCGTTGCCGGCGCAGATCCAGCTCGGCCAAGACCTTGGCCTGGGCCTCGTCGGGCGGGTTGGCGGCGACGGCCTCCGCGATCGTCGCGGCCCGATCGCCGACGCGCACGTGCGTCGCCAGCGTCCCGATCTCGAGATGCGGTGGTCGCGCCGGGTCCAGGTCCGGCCCGCCGTAGTAGGGGCCGCGCGCATCGGCGGTGCCGGCCAGCTCGGCGACGAGTGCGTCGACTTGGTCGAGCTCGGCCTCGACGATCGCCTGCAACTGCGGCAAGCCGGCGGGGCCGCGCAGCGCCTCGTGGGCGATGCCCATCACCTTGGTCCGCCGCGCCGCGAAGAAGACCTTGTGGCGATCGACGTGCGCCTGCTCGCGCGTGACGGCGTTCCCGCCCCGCGGGCGCAGCCCTCGTCGGGCGAGGATGGCGCTGACCACGGCCGTGATGAACCCGAGGTCGATCGGCGGCGCGGCCGGATCGGGCCCGCGGCAGCAACCGCCCAGGAACAGCGCCAGGACCACGACGAACGCGGTCACGGCGACACCGCCGGGGCCGGCAGCGGCGAGCGGCCAGGGCACGTGGGCAGCCCCACCGGGGCCGCGGTTGCGAACAACGCGGGTGGGATGTCGAATCCCACGCGCAGTGCCGTCCAGTTCACGTTCACCGCAGGTGTTCCCCCGGCCGGGACCACGAGCGCCGAGACCGGCAATCGCCACGCTTCGCCATCGACGATGGCCTCGACCGGTGTGTAGTGGTTGTACGCGATCTTCGAGCCCGCCTCGCGACCGAGCAGCTCGCTCGATCGCACACGCCACTTACCGCCGCGTTTGACCACGACGATCCGCTGCTCCCGCCCGTCGCCCGAGAGCGTGATGACGCGCGTCGCGTCGTCGTCGGGAGCACGGTCGATCGACGCGTGGGTGTGCTCGATCGCGAACGGACTGCCGGTGGCGAGATCGAAGAGGCCATCGGGTCCGATCGCCAGCGACATGATCCGCGAGAGGGCCTCGGCATCGCAGACCTCGCGTGCCTGGCACTGGCCGCGATGGCTGATCCGGAGGAGCTCGCCGCGGGCGCAGATCATCTCGGTGGTCGGATCCACTCCATCGAGCGTCCACAGGTGAAAGCCGACGCCGCGCTGCGCGACGAGGCGCACCTTGACATTCATCGTATTGCCCCCTCCCATCCAGTACTCGAGAATCGCTTCGCCGCCCACCGTGCCTATTCGATCTCGCGGTGCCGCCAGTTGCGCGAGGACACTTTCGACGTCCTCCGATTCGGGATGGCCCGAGCCACGAGCCGGATGGCAGGCCATCAACAGTCCGACGACGGCAGTGACCTCCAAGGCGAGCGGCAGGAGAGCCAGGGTAAGGTTGACCCGCCGCGCCACGCCAGAGGTCTTGCCAGCTTCCTTCACCCCGCCACCGCCCTCACCAACATCCATTTCCCAGATCACTCGCATCGACGGGCAAGGCGGGTCAAGTGGTTTCACGGACGATTCGATGATGTGAGAAGAGTCACGACGCGCGTACGCAGATTCTGCCGCGATGCGTGAGCGAGTCGATCGGCTTGAGAGTGTTCCAGGGGCAGGCCCATGCCGGTCGCAACATCCCGAGCGGGTGATCGCGGCAGCTCGTCGACGTGCGCCCGCTCGGGGCGAGGATGGCGCTGACCACGGCCGTGATGAATCCGAGGTCGATCGGCGGCGCGGCCGGATCGGGTCCGCGGCAGCAACTGCCCAGGAACAGCGCCAACACGACAACGAACGCGGTCACGGCGACACCACGGGGGCCGGCAGCGGCGAGGGGCGAGGACACGCGGGCAGTCCCACTGGGCTCGCGGTCGCGAACACTTCGGGTGCGATGTCGAATCCCACGCGCAGCTCATCCCATTTCACGACCACCGAGGGGGTTCCTCCGGCCGGGACCATGAGCGCCGAAAACGGCAATCGCCACGCTTCGCCATCGACGAGATCCTTCACCGGTCTGTAGTGGTTGTACGCGACCTTCGCGCCCGCCTCACGACCTAGCAGCTCGCTCGATCGCACACGCCACCTACCGCCGAGGTTGACGACAACGATCCGCTGTTCCCGATCGTGGCTGGAGAGCGTGATGACGCGCGCCGCGTCGTCGTCGGGGGCACGGTCGATCGACGCGTGGGTGTGCTCGATCGCGAACGGACTGCCGGTGGCGAGATCGAAGAGGCCATCGGGTCCGATCGGCAACGACAAGATCCGCAAGAGGGCCTCGGTGTCGCAGACCTCACGTACCTGGCACTGGCCGTGACGGCTGATCCCGATGAGCTCGCCGCGGGCGCAGATCAGCTCGTCGACCGGATCCACCCCATCGAGGGTCCACAGGTGAAAGCCGACGCCGCGCTGCGCGACGAGCCGCACCGTGACACCCGAAAGCTTGCCGCCGCCCATCCAGTACTTCAGACGCGCTTCGCCGCCCACCGTGCCAGTTCGGTCCCGCGTTGTCGCCAGTTGCGCGAGGACTGTTTCGACGTCCATTGTTTCGGGATGGTCCGAGCCACGAGCTGGAGGGGGATGGCAGGCGATCAACAGCCCGACGATGGCTGTGACCTCTAAGGCGAGCGGCAGGAGCGCTAGGGTGCGGTTGACCTGCCGCGCCGCGCCAGAGGTCTTGCCAGCTTCCTTCACCCCGCCACCGCCCTCATCAACATCTATTTCCCGAGATCACTCGCATCGACGGGCAGGGTGGGTCAAGTGCTTTCAACGGACCGTTCGATGATGGCGACGAGGATCACGACTCTGCTTGCCGCATTGGGTGCGGCTCTCTGGAGCGGGCGTCGACGGGAGCAGTTCCGAATCACTTTGACGAGGGTGAGGTGGGGGCGGCGCGGCAGCAGCGGTGGCAGGGGCGAGGGAATATCGCCGTCGGCGTAGCGTGACTGGTGGTTGCGCTCGTGCTCCTTCGCGAGGTGAAGTGCCCGTAGTCGTCGAAGTCGCCACTGGCGCGCAGCGCGCGCAGCCGCAGGACGGCATCGGCGTCGGCGAGCGACCACCGCGCGCCCCGGTGCGGCCCATCCGATCCTAGTACGGCGGAGAGTTGATCGCTCGGAGGTGTCGCCTGCTTACGGCGACCATGGACGAGCGCGCTCGGCGGTTCTGGGCGGGGACGGAGGCCGAGGCGATGGGACGCGGCGGCATCGCGAGCGTGGCCCGGGCTACCGGGTCGCGATCAACACGATGACCTTGGACGCAACGCGGTTCGGCCCGGTGGTCGGCGCGGATTCGTCGCTCGGGGGTGGACCAGCAAGAGCACCGTGCGACCCTGTCAGTCGGGGCGCATCCCGACGAGGCGGCGGTCAACACCGAGATCATGGACCCAGCGGATGATGGTGCTCGGCGCCTCGCAGTAGAGACCAGCGACGGCGGCAGCCTGCTTGTACCCGGACAGGCGGCGGCCGATGAACGACACCACGTCAGCGAACTGGATGTAGTTCCCGGGCCACGGCGCGCGGTGGATCGCCCGCACCAGATCGGGATGGAGATCCAGCGTCCGCAGCGGGAGCTCGCGCCACGCGAGGACAGCATCGATGGCGTTCACCACCGAGTGGTCGCGCAGCCGGACGGCGGTGGGGACGGCCGAGACGACCCGCGGGCGGTAGGGCGTCAGCAAGGCAGGAACGTCGTCCCCGTCGGCCATCGCAAGCACGAAGGTGATCTCGTCGCGGGGTGCGAGCAGGCGCTCGA
>JAYTAJ010000782.1:0-3468 GCA_043737575.1 Myxococcales bacterium
CCCGATCCGGTGCGCGCGGTGGCGCCGCTGGTGCGGGCGTGCGAGCTCGGCAGCGGCAAGGGCTGCTTCACCCTCGCCAGCAAGTACGAGGTCGCGCTCGGCGTCGAGCGCGACGACGTCAAGGCGGCGACCTTGTACGCGCGCGCGTTCTCGCGGCTGCAGCGCGAGTGTCCGGATAGCGGACCGGCCTGCTACTTCCTCGGCACCGCGTATCTCGACGGCAAGGGCACCGCCGCCGATCCCGCGGCCGCGGCGCGGGCGCTGTCATCGGGCTGCGACGTCGGCAGCGGCGCGTCGTGCGTCGCGCTCGGCGAGCAGTACCGCCGCGGCCGGATCGGCGCGGTCGATCTCGAGCGCGCGCTCGGCTTCTTCGATCGCGGCTGCCAGCAGTACGACAACGCCGACGGCTGCCACGCCGCCGGCGGCATCCTCGCCGAGCGCGCCGACGCCGACGCCGCGCGGCTCACCGATCTCGCGGCGCGCGCGTGCCGGCTGTCGACCGCGAGCTGCGATCTCGCGGGCTACCTCTACGCGACCGGCAAGGGCGGCACCCGCGACGACGCCGCGGCGACCGCCGCGTACATCCAGGCCTGTCAGGCCGGCAACCCGACCGCGTGCTCGGCCGCCGCCGCGCGCATCGCCCGCGGCACCGGCACCACCGCCGATGGACCGCTCGCGGTGCGGATCTGGGAGCGCGCGTGCGAGACCGGCTCGGGCGAGGACTGCTACCAGGCCGCGATCGCGCACCGCGATGGCGAGCTGGTCGCGGCTGATGCTGCGCGCAGCGTCGCGTTGCTCGCGGTCGGGTGTCTGCGCAAGAGCCCGCGCGCGTGCGAGGACGCGGGCGAGGCGATCCTCGACGGCGTCGGCGGCGCCGAGGCCGACGCGAGCCAGGCTGCGGCGTACCTCGCGTCGGGCTGCGCGCTGGGTCGCGGCGAGACCTGCACGATCCTGGGCGATCTGTTGCGCGACGGTAACGGTGACGGTAACGGTAACGGTGACGGTAACGGTGACGGTGACGGTGACGGTAGCGGTGACGGTGGCGGCGTGATCGATCGTGTTGGGGCGCGGGCGGCGTATCAGCGGGGCTGTACGGCGTCGACGCCCGACGCCGCGGCGTGCGCCGCGTGGGCCGCGCTGTCGACCGACGACGCGAGCGCCGCGCTCGCGGCGGGCGCGCGGGCGTGTCGCCTCGGCGACGCCGCCAGCTGCCGCGGGCTCGACGCCCAGGCCCAGCGCGCCAAGGCCGACGACGCGACCCGCGCCGCGACCCTCGCGACGCTGCAAGCCGGCTGCGAGGGCGAGCCGCTGGTCGACGAGGCGTGCGTGACCCTCGCGCAGATCTACGGCTTCGGCGGCACCCTGGCCGCGCGGTCGCCGCGCCGCGCCTTCGCGATCGCGGCGGCGGCGTGTCAGCGCGGCGCCCGCGGCGCGTGCCTCGCGGTCGCCGACGACTACGCCAGCGGCCTCGGCGTCGTCGCCGACGGCGCCCGGGCCCAGGCGCTGTACGGAGAGCTGTGCGATCACGACGTGCCCGAGGCGTGCTGGAGCCTCGGCAACCTGCTGCTCGACGGCGATCGCCACGCCGACGCGGCGCGACTGTTCGAGCGCGCGTGCGACGACGGCCTCGCCGCCGCGTGCAACAGCCTCGCGTACTGCGCGTACACCGGCCGCGGCACGCCCTGGGACATCGCCGCCGCGCGCGAGCTCTACGCCCGCGCCTGCCAGCTCGGCGACGACTTCGGCTGCGCCAACCTCGGCGAGCTCGACGAGCTCGGCGTCGGCGCCGCCCCCGACGCGACCCTGGCGGCGGCGAGCTACGCCCGCGCCTGCACCGACGTCGCCGCGTCGGGCTGCGCGCGGCTCGGCGCGCTGTACCAGCGCGGCGACGGCGGCCTGCCGCGCGATCGCGCGCGCGCCGAGCAGCTCTATCGCCGCGCCTGCGACGCCCAGGCGCCCGAGGCCTGCCGCGCGCTCGCCGATCTGCTCGACCCGCGCGATCGCGCCGTCGCCGTCGAGCGCGCCCGCCTCTACCAGCGCGCCTTCGATCTCGCCGCCGCCGCCGCCGCCGAGAATCCCTACCACGCGTACCTGCTCGGCGAGCTCCACCGCCACGGCGTCGGCACCGTCCGCGACCCTCGGGCCGGGCTCGACTGGCTCGATCGCGCGTGCGCCGCCCGCGATCCGCACGGCTGCCTCGCCGCCGGCGAAGCCCACCGCGACGCCCGCGACCTCGATCGCGCCGTCGCGAGCTTCGATCGCGCCTGCGCCGCCGGCGTCGAGCGCGCCTGCGAGCGGGCCTCGTCGGTGCGCCGCGATCTGCCGATGTCCGGCCGCGGCTGCGGCTGCAGCGCGCCCGCATCGCGCGGCGAGCTCGTCCTCGGCCTCCTCGCCCTCGCCTTCTTGCGCCGACGCCGACGCCCGTAACCGTCGCCGTAACCGTAACCGTCGCCGTTGCCGTAACCGTAACCGTAACCGTAACCGTAACCGTAACCGTAACCGTAACCGTAACCGTGACCGTGACCGTGACCGTGACCGTATCCGTATCCGTATCCGGGTGGCGAGCACCGATAACCCGGCCGCGAGCCGGGCCGCGGCTCACCGCGCGAGGCCGTAGGTAAGCGCCCCGAGGCGATCGGCGAGCGCGCGCGACTCGGTGAGCACCTCACCGTCGACGAAGCCCCAGTCGTGCGCCGTCTGCAACGCCGCCCTCACCTCCTGCGCTTCGCCCGCGGCGATCCGGAACACGCGCTTCTGATCCCGCCCGGTTCGCCGCGTGCCCTCGGCGAGGTTGAGGGCGACACTCGTCGCTGCCCGCACGATCTGATCGGCGAGCCCGGCGTTGTGGCCACGCAGCCGCGCGACCACCGGTCGCAAGCTGCGAATGAGTTCAGACGTGGTCGACTGCGCAACGAGCATCTTGTCCTCCGTCGGTTGGGGTTCTCCCGAAACGCGGTCCAACGCGCACGTCCCGTGACGACGACCAGGTCAACCTCCCTCGCCTTCCGCCGTCGGGGTGCGCCGGGTCGTCGGCGCGGGGCGGTGCGCGGAGACCGCGCGAGGGACCCCCAACCGACGGAGGGCTGATCGCGCGCACCCATCACGCCTCTCGACGCACGCGCGTGATCGCAGGGCTCGTGCTGCGCCACCACACGCCGTCTCGCGATCGCACGCGTGCGAAGCGCGTCACCTCCTCCGCGCGAGACGCGCGCGTTCGGAGCGGATCGATGCGCGTCGCGGAGGCAGCGAACGCAGAGGCGATCGCGTGACGACACGAGGGCTCCTCGGTGTGGCTCACCCTTCGCGGCCTCCGCGCACCGCCCCGCGCCGACGACCAGGCGCGGCCCGACGAAGGCACGCGCGCGAGGCGGACCTGGTCGTCGTCACGGGTCGTGCGCGTTGGGCCGCGGGCGGGTGAGAGCCACACCAAGGAGCCCGTCATGTTCGAAGCACGAGAGATCGCCGAGC
>JAYTAJ010000783.1:0-7912 GCA_043737575.1 Myxococcales bacterium
TCGCCGCCGTCTACCTCGTCCGCAACCCCGCCAAGCTCGCCTCCCTCGCCACCATCCGCCCCCTCGCCTGACTCACGCGCACAGCGGGATCAGGAACCGGTACGCGACGCTCGCCAGTTCGTCGTCCGAGGCGCGGCGCTGGATCTCCTTGATGGTCTTGAGCCGCGCGACACAGGCGTCGTCGCGATTGAGATCGAGGATCGCGATGGTGCGAATCACGCGATGACGGTCGTCCGCGGTGAGTCGGGGCGCAGGTTGCAGCTCGCCGGTATCGAAGCGAAAGAAGAAGAAGCGATCGAAGGCGTACTCGACGACATCGGGGCGCAGCAGCGCCACGTCCCACTGGTCGCGCTTGGCGCGATTGCATGCGCTGCAGATGAGGAACAGGTTCTCCCACGCGCAGACGAGCTCGTAGAAATCCTCGATCGTCTTCGGGCGAAAGTGATCGATCTCGTCCTTGCCCGTGGCGTTCAGCGGAAACCCGTCGCAGTAGGAGCAGCGCTGCTGCGTCATCTCCGACAGCGCCGCCCGCGTCACCGCGTAGAGTGATTGCCCATCGCGCCGCGGCCACTGAAACCGATGGCGCGGTTTCTCGCGACGCTTGCTCGCGTACGTCGCGCCAACTTCCGGCCCGTGCGTCGCCAGTAGATCAGGCGCTGGTCCTCTCCGACACCCCCGCATGAGCTACCCCCTCTCAGCCCGCGATCTGCTTTTTCAGGTACCGATCGATCTGGCGCATCTCGAAGCCCATCATCGTCGACAGCTCCTCGCCTCGCGCGGCCAGCGTCTGTGCGAGTTGATCGACCGTCGCGCGATCGTCGGTCGTGCCTTCCAGTAGATGCGTCTTCGCCTCGTGGAACGAGGCCAGCATCTGCTCGGTCTCGACGTCGAACTCGGACGTGATGCCGAAGATGTCGCGAAGGACGGCGCTGTAGCTGACGCCGATCTGCGACGGCTTGATCGACTCGAGCTTCGACACCCCGTCCTTCATCGCGAACGTGATGATGTGCGCGTCGTTCGCCGAGGCGACCACAAACGGCGAATGCGTCGAGGCGATGATCTGTGCCTTCGGGAACAGCTTCTGCACAATCGGGATAACTTTGCGCTGCCATGCGGGATGCAAATGAACATCGATTTCGTCGAGCAACAGCAGAAAGGAGCGCTGCATCGGGGGGGTGTCATCAACCCATGGCATGCGATCTAAGCGCATAAGTAGGTCGGAAACCCAACTCACGATGGACTTCAATCCCTCGGGTAGCACTCCCATGTCGATGACCACGCCGTTGCGTCGCACACGGACATCGTTGTCGTCGCCAGTCAAATCGAACGCAAAAACGTCGCCAGTGATCTCCGTGATGATGGATTCAATATCGCGAACGCTTCGGCTCAGTTGACTTGCGCGCGCGGCGTTTCCGCCCCTCTCAGCCTTTAGCTCTTTGAGATACTGACTGGCGATCCAGTGGACGAGCTTGCTCGTGTCCGTCGCCTGCTCAAAGGCGAGACAATTCAACATCGGATGGTCCGCGATTTCTTGAATGGCGGTGACGTGCGCGTCCTGCATCGATCGAGACCCAGCGTACGCAAACGCCATGGAGTCAAATCGCTCCTGAGGAGCTGACGGGGGGCCTGGATCTCTCCAATAGACTCCTTGGGCTAACCCGAAGCGCCACTGCAGCGGTGGTCCGCCGAAGGGGTCTGGGATGGTGTGGGTGCGGTCGTGCCGAAAGGTTGTTACTGCCCCACGGTCACCTGCCCCGGAAATCGCTGCGATCGAGTTTTCGCCACGCAAACGTGGCGAGATGAGATCGGCACCGGTCGTGTCGTTCCCGCCAGCCAATACACCCGCGATCGCATAGAGCACGGTGCTCTTGCCGCAGCCGTTGGGGCCGGTCAGGAGGTAGACGTCGGCGAGGTTCGGGTCCTTGCCCTCGGGCAGGTCGATGCGGACCTCGTCGAAGGGCCCGACGTCGCGGAGGTAGATGGAGTCGATGAGCATGGCGGACCCGGTGAGCATAGAGCGGGACGGGGCGGGACGCGAATCTCCGGGTGGCTCGAGGCGGCGCGCGGGCGCTTGCGAGTGCGTCCGTTATAACGGATACTGCCGGCCATGCCGATCTTCGCCGACAACTCGCAGTCCATCGGGCGCACGCCGCTGGTCCGGATCAATCACATCACGAAGGGCGCGGGCGCGACGGTGCTCGCGAAGATCGAGGGCCGCAACCCGGCCTACTCGGTGAAGTGCCGCATCGGCGCGTCGATGGTGTGGGACGCGGAGAAGCGCGGCCTGCTCGGGCCGGGCAAGGCGATCCTCGAGGCGACCAGCGGCAACACCGGCATCGCGCTGGGGTTCGCGGCGGCGTCGCGCGGCATCGAGTGCGTGCTGACGATGCCGGAGACGATGAGCATGGAGCGGCGCAAGGTGGTCACGGCGCTGGGCTGTCGGCTGGTGCTGACGCCAGGCGCGCTGGGCATGAAGGGCGCGATCGCGAAGGCGGAGGAGCTGGCGGCGGCGGAGCCGGATCGCTACGTGTCGATGCGGCAGTTCGAGAACCCGGCCAACCCGGCGATCCACGAGCAGACGACGGGGCCGGAGATCTGGGACGACACCGAGGGCAAGGTCGACGTGTTCGTGTCGGGCGTCGGCACCGGCGGCACGCTGACCGGGGTGTCGCGCTACTTCGAGAAGGTGCGCGGCCAGGCGCTGCATTCGGTCGCGGTCGAGCCGGGGGTGTCGCCGGTCATCAGCCAGACGCTGCGGGGCGAGGCGCTGACGCCGCAGCCGCACAAGATCCAGGGCATCGGCGGCGGCTTCGTGCCCAAGAACCTCGACCTGTCGCTGGTCGACGAGGTCGGCCACGTCACCAACGAGGAGTCGGTCGCGATGGCGCGCCGCCTCGCCGCCGAGGAGGGGATCCTGGTCGGCATCTCGTGCGGCGCGGCGATGGCGGTCGCGGATCGGCTGGCGCGCGAGGCGCGCTTCGCGGGCCAGACCATCGTCGTCATCCTCCCCGACGCGGCCGAGCGCTACTTCACGGGCATCCTGTTCGAGGGCCTGTTCGATGAGGTCGTGAAGCAGACCGCGGTCTGACTGAATTGCCGTCGGCGAGCCCCCGGGGCAAGATGCGGACTCCGCATGGCTACCTCGACGGCACCCGAGTCCTTCACCCGCACGACGACCTCGATCCCGGCGCTGTTCCTCGAGCGCGTCGGCAAGACGCCGGACCGCGAGGCCTACCGCTACGTCGCCGACGAGGTCTGGCGCGGGATGACATGGAAGCAGGCGGGTGAGCGGGCCAAGGCGATCGCGGCGGGGCTCCTGGCGCTCGGGCTCGGGCGCGAGGAGCGGGTCGGCATCCTGTCGGGCACGCGGGTCGAGTGGGTGCTGATCGATCTCGGCATCCTGTGCGCGGGCGGCGCGACCACGACGGTGTATCCGTCGTCGACCGCGGAGGAGTGCGCGTACATCCTGCACGACTCGTCGACGCGCTACGTGTTCGCCGAGGATCTCGGTCAGGTCGTGAAGCTGCGGTCGCAGCGCGCCGCGATGCCGGGGCTGGCGAAGGTGATCGTCCTCGACAGCCTCGAGCAAGCGACCGACGGCGGCGACGACTGGGTGATCACGCTGGAGTCCCTCGAGGACGCCGGTCGCGCCCATCTCGCCAAGCACCCGAAGGTGGTCGACGAGGCGGTCGCGGCGGTGAAGCCCGAGCACCTCGCGACGCTCATCTACACCTCGGGCACGACCGGCAAGCCCAAGGGCGTGCGCCTGGTCCACGACTGCTGGTCGTACACCGCCGACGCGATCGCCGCGGTGAAGTTCATCGACGAGTCCGACCTCGAGTACCTGTGGCTGCCGCTGTCGCACAGCTTCGGCAAGGTCCTGACCTCGGGCCACCTGAAGGTCGGCCACACCGTCGCGATCGACGGCCGCATCCCCAAGCTCATCGACAACCTCGCGGTGGTGAAGCCGACGATGATGGCGGCGGCGCCGCGCATCTTCGAGAAGGTCTACAACAAGGTCGTCCAGGGCGCGAAGGACGCGGGCGGGATGAAGTGGCGCATCTTCCAGTGGGCGATCGGCGTCGGCAAGCAGGTGTCGGTGCTGCGCCAGCAGGGCAAGGAGCCGTCGGGCCTGCTCGCGATGAAGAACAAGCTCGCGACCAAGCTGGTGTTCTCGAAGCTGCACGCGCGGTTCGGCGGCCGGCTGCGGCTGTTCGTGTCGGGCTCGGCGCCGCTGTCGCGCGAGATCGCCGAGTTCTTCCACGCCGCCGGCATCCTGATCGTCGAGGGCTACGGCCTCACCGAGTCGAGCGCGGCGAGCTTCGTCAACCGCGCCACCAAGTACCGCTTCGGCACCGTCGGCGTGCCGATGCCGGGCACCGAGGTGAAGCTGGCGCCCGAGGACGGCGAGATCTTGCTGAAGAGCCCGGGCATCATGCGCGGCTACCACAACCTGCCCGACGACACCGCGGCGACGCTCACCGCCGACGGCTGGCTGCGCACCGGTGACATCGGCGAGATCGACGCCGACGGCTTCCTGAAGATCACCGATCGCAAGAAGGACCTCATCAAGACCAGCGGCGGCAAGTACGTCGCGCCCCAGCACATCGAAGGCAAGGTCAAGTCGACGTGTCCGTACGTGAGCCAGGTGATCGTCCACGGCGACCGCCGCAACTTCTGCTCGGCGCTGGTCACGCTCGACGAGGAGGCGATCACCAAGTGGGCGGCCGGCGCCGGCCTCGCGGGCAAGTCGTACGATCAGATCGTCGCCGCCAACGAGACCCGCACGCTGATCCAGGGCTACCTCGACACCGTCAACCGCGACCTCGCGAAGTGGGAGACGATCAAGAAGTTCGCCATCCTGCCGCGCGACCTCACGGTCGAGAGCGGTGATCTGACGCCGAGCCTGAAGGTGAAGCGCAAGGCGGTCGAGAAGAAGTACAACGCGGTGCTCGACGAGATGTACGCGGGCGCGATGGCCGACGTGTGAACACCACGCTCCTGGTCGAGGCGCTGTACGCGATCGGACTCGGCCTGGTGGTCGGCCTCGAGCGCGAGCACTCGGGCGTCGCGGCCGGCCTCGACGCCGGCGCCATCCCGTCCGAGCGGGCCGATCACGCGGCGCAGCGCGAGCGCTCGTCGTGGCAGCTCACGATGGGCGCGCGGACGATGGCGCTGCTCGGGCTGGTCGGTTGGCTGCTGGCGTTCCTCGGCGATCGCGCGCCGTGGATCCTGCCGATCGGCTTGATCGCGGTCGCGGCGCTGATCGGCGTGCAGATGGTCGTGTCGAAGGACCTCGGCATGACGACCGAGGTCGCGGGGCTGGTGGTGCTGCTCCTCGGCGCGGTGGTGCGGATCGATCGCGGGCTCGCGGTCGCGCTCGGGCTCGGCACGACGATCCTGCTGGTGGCGAAGCCGTGGATGCAGCAGTTCGTCGGCAAGCTGCGCCGCCTCGAGGTGACCGCGACCCTGCAGCTGGTGCTGCTCGCGGCGATCGTCCTGCCGCTCCTGCCGACCGCGCCGCTCGATCCCTGGGGGCTGTGGCCGCCGCGCAAGATCGGCACGTTCATCGTGCTGATCGCCGCGGTCGAGTACGTCGGCTACGTGCTGACGCGCTGGCTCGGCGCGGCGCGCGGCACCGGCCTCGCTGGCCTGGTCGGCGGTCTGTCGAGCTCGACCGCGGTGACGGTGTCGATGGCGCGCGCCGCCAAGGCCGACCCGGCGCTGATCGTGCCCGGTCAGCTCGCGACGTTCCTCGCCAACTCGGTCATGCCGGTGCGGGTCGTGGTCATCACCTGGGCGATCGTGCCCGCGGTCGGCCAGCGCGTCGCGATCGCGCTGGCGGCGATGGCGGTGACGCTGCTGATCGCGGCGCTGGTGACCTGGCGGCAGCTGCGCGCCGAGGTCCCCGTGGGCAATGCGCCGATCAAGCTGCGCAACCCGTTCGCGCTGTGGGGCGCCATCCTGTGGGGCGCGATCCTGTGCGCGGTGCTCGCGATCGCCCACTTCGCGATCCTGTGGTTCGGCGAGTCGGGCCTGTACGTCGCCGCGGCGATCACCGGCCTCACCGACGTCGACGGCATCGTCCTGGCCGCGGCCCAGGAGGGCAAGGCCGGGGCCCTGGCGGCGCCGTGGGCGGCGCTGGCGATCACGATCGCGGCGGTGTCGAACACGATCGCCAAGGGCGTGATGGCGTACTTCGGCGGCGGTCGCGCCTTCGGCCTGCGGGTCGCGGCGGTGTTCGCGATCGCGATCGTGCTGACCATCGGCACCGCGGTCGTCGGCATCGTCCTCCACGAGCGGTAAAATTGCCCCGCGCGATCGCGCGTGTTACGCGGTCGTATGGCAGCGGCCGATCCTCCGCCGGACCCGGCGCCGCCGACGCCCCAAGCGACCGGTGCCGGTCGCGGCGTCCTCTACATCGCGTTCGCGAAGCTCTACTTCATGGTGGTCGGCGCGGTCATCGAGTTCCGCCTGCCGGTGATCCTGTCGCGCGCGATGTACGGCGCGTACGGCGTCGTCAGCTCGCTGGTGTCGCCGGTCAACAACGTGATGATCACCGGCTCGATCCAGGCGGTGTCGCGCTTCACCGCGCAGAAGCCCGAGACCGCGCGGCTGATCGAGGCCGCCGGCCTGCGCATGCACCTCTACGTCGGGCTGCCGACCGCGCTGGTGTTCATCGCCGGCGCGCCGGTGATCGCGTGGCTGCTCGGCGACACCTCGAAGACCGGGCCGCTGATGCTGGCCGGGGTCATCGTCGCGCTCTATGCGTTCTACGCGGTGCTGGTCGGCACCGCGAACGGCCTGCGGCAGTTCCACAAGCAGGCCGGCCTCGACATCACGTCGGCGACGCTGCGCGCGATCGGCATCCTCGGGATGTCGGCGATGGGCCTCGGGCTCTACGGCGCCTACGGCGGCTGGGTCACCGCGGCCGGCGCGGTGCTGATCATCGCGACCGTCGTCATCGGGCTGCCGCCGCGCTCGGCGCGCACCGCCGAGGCCCGGGCGCTGGTGAAGCCGATGGCGACGTTCTTCGCGCGGGTCGCGGTCTATCTGATCTTGCTGAACCTGATCATGTTCGTCGATCAGATCCTGCTGAAGCGCCTGTCGGCCGACTGGTACCACCAGCACGGCGCCGGGCTGTCGAACGCGCTCGATCGCGCGCTGCCGGGGGCGCGCCAGCTCACCGGCTTCGCGGTCGAGCCGTCGACGTTGTCGGACGTGCAGGTCGCCTACTACCGCGCGGTGCAGAACCTCGCGCGCCTGTCGTATCAGGCGATCATCGCCGCGACGTTCGTCATCTTCCCGCTGGTGTCGAGGACCACCTTCGAGGACGACCGCGCGACCACCAAGCGCTACGTCAACATCACGCTGCGCTACTCGCTGATCTTCGCGACCGCGATCGCGGTGGTGATGGCGGCCAACCCGCGCGCGCTGCTCGACCTGCCGTACGCCGAGGACTACGCGGTGCTCGGCGCGCCGGCGCTGACCGCGCTCGCGCTCGGCAACGTCGCGTTCTCGATCTTCGCGATCACCGGGACGATCTTGAACGGCGCCGGCTACACCCGCGACGCGATCATCGGCGCCGCGATCACGCTCGGCCTCGCCGCCGCCGGCAACGCGATCGCGATCCCGATGTGCGATCCGGGCCGCGAGGTGCTGCTGGTCGCGGCGACCACGACCGGTGTCGCGATGGGGATCGGCGCCGCGATCACGGGCTGGCTGCTGTGGCGACGCCTCGGCGCGTTCCTGCCGGTCGTCACGCTGGCGCGGGTCGCGCTCGCGATCGGCGTCGCGATGGCGGTCGGTCGGGTCATCCCGTTCACGTCGAAGCTGCTGACCCTGGTCGAGGCCGCGGCGGTCGGGCTCGCGTTCCTCGCCACCCTGATCGTGACCCGCGAGCTCGGTCGGT
>JAYTAJ010000784.1:0-3462 GCA_043737575.1 Myxococcales bacterium
GCCCAGGGGCCGCGCCATCTGCGGATCGTACTGGTTCTGATTGGTGGCGACGATCGCCACGAGGCTGACGCGCTCGGTCTCGGGCGTCAGCACCGCGTAGTGCAGCCGCGCGACGTCCTTGCTGAGCAGCTCGTAGCCGCTGAACTGGAACCGCCACTCGCCATTGGGCGTTGGCTGGCCCAGGGTCGGCTGGCCCAGCTGCGGCAGCCGCGCGCCGCCCTTGGCGGGGGCGATATCGAGGGCCGATCCGCTGGTCGCGGCGATCGACGTGTCGCGCGCCGCCGACCGCGGGCGCGACGACGCCACGAACACCACCAGGGCAGCCACCGCGGCCAGCGCCGCGCCGACCGGCAGCACGTACGCTCGCACCGCCGGCCGCCGCGCCCGATCGACCTCGTCGAGGGCGCGCCCGATCCGCATCCGCAGCAGGTCGGGCGCGGGCGGTGCCGCCAGGCGCTGGCGCCGCCGCTGGTGCGCCGCCTCCTCGCGGGCGACGTGGTCCTTGCACGCGGCGCAGCCGAGCAGGTGCAGCTCCATGTCGCGGAGCTCTTGATCGGCCAGCTCGCCGTCGAGGAGCACCATCGCCATCGTGTCGATGTCGTCGCAGAGCTTCAGCATGGGTGGTTCACGGGTCACGGCTTCTTGTTCCGGGCAGCTTGGGTCTGGCGGTAGGCCGCCAGATCGATCGGTGGATTCTCGGCGGCGGCGTCGCGCACGTAGCCCTCGGCGATCGCGAACGGTCGGAGCTGCGCCTCGAGGAGGCGGCGGCCGCGGAACAGCCGGCTCATCACCGTGCCGACCGGACAGTCCATCGCCTCGGCGATCTCCTTGTACGACAGGCCCTCGACGTCACACAGCACGACCGCGGTGCGGAAGTCGGCGGGCAGGGCGTCGAGCGCTCGCTGCACGTCGTCGGAGACGCCGCGCTCGACCAGCGCCCGCTCCGGGCTCTTCTGGGTGTGGGCCTCGACGTGATGGAGGACGCCGTCGACGGTGTCCTGCTCGGCGCTCGCGGCGTCCAGCACCTCGCGCTGGCGGCGGCGGCGCTGGTACTCGTTGATGAACGTGTTCGTGAGGATCTTCAGCAGCCAGGCCTTGCAGTTCGAGTCTTTCTCGAACGTGTCCCAGAAGCGGTAGGCCCGCATCAGGGCTTCCTGCACCAGATCCTCGGCGTCGCGCGGGTTGCGCGCCAGGCGATACGCCGCGCCGTAGAGCGCGTCGAGGTGGGGCAGGGCCACCTGTTCGAACTCGCCTCGGCGCGGAGACTTCTTTGCCAGCATCGGTTCGCTGCCCATTCTACCGGCGCCCCGCCGCCCCGCATTCCCGCGGTCAGGTCAGAAAAATCACGAACCGTACGCGACGTGGGGCACGCCCAGCGCCTCGGCGACCGCCGCGTGGGGCACCGTGCCGCGGAACGTGTTGAGGCCGCTGATGAAGACCGGGTCGGCCTTGATCGCGCCCTCGAGACCCGCGTCGGCGAGCTTCACCACGTACCGCATCGTCGCGTTGGTGAGCGCGTAGGTCGAGGTCCGCGGCACCGCGCCCGGCATGTTGGCGACGCCGTAGTGGATGATGTCGTGGACGACGTAGGTCGGGTTGTCGTGAGTCGTCGGCCGCGCGGTCTCGACGCAGCCGCCCTGATCGATCGACACGTCGACGATCACCGAGCCCGGCTCCATCGCCTTCACCATCGCCTCGCTGACCAGCCGCGGCGCCCGGGCGCCCGGCAACAGCACCGCGCCGATCACCAGGTCGCTCTCGAGGACGCAGCGCTCGATGTTGAGCGGATCCGAGTACTGCGTCGAGATGCGGCCGATGTAGACGTCGTCGAGGTACGCCAGCGTCTTCAGGTTGACGTCGAGGACGGTGACGTTGGCGCCGAGGCCGACCGCGATCTTGGTCGCGTTGGCGCCGACCACGCCCGCGCCGATGATCGTCACCCGACCGCGGCGCACGCCCGGCACGCCGCCGAGCAGGACGCCCTTGCCGCCGCGCTCGCGCTCGAGGTACGTCGCGCCCGCCTGGACCGCCATGCGGCCCGCGACCGCGCTCATCGGCGTGAGCAGCGGCAGATCGCCGGGCGTCGGCTCGAGCGTCTCGTAGGCGATGCCGTCGACGCCGCGCTTGAGCAGCTCGTGGCCGAGCTCGTGGGCGGCGGCGAGGTGGAGGTACGTGAAGACGATCTGGCCCTTCCGCATCAGCGGAAACTCGGGCGCGATCGGCTCCTTCACCTTCACGATCATGTCCGACTCGCCCCAGACCTCGTCGCGGGTGGCGACGATGCGGGCGCCGGCCTTCACGTAGTGATCGTCCGGAATGCTCGAGCCGATGCCGGCATTCTGCTCGACGAGCACGGTGTGCCCGCGGGTGGTGAGGATGGCCACGCCGGCGGGGGTCATCCCGACGCGGAACTCTTGGGTCTTGATTTCCTTGGGGACGCCGATGCGCATGTGGAGCGGACTATCGGGCGCCGACGCGACCGGAGTCAATGGGGCCCGGGAGATGCCGTGTATTACCTGGGGAGCTTCGATCGCCTGTGCTCGTAGAATCGACAACGGGGATTCGAGGAGCCGCGAATGCGAAAGTTCCGAGGCGCGAGCGATCAAGATGGCGACGGCGGCGGCGGGGCGATCGCGCTGGCCCCGGGCAAGCGCACCCTCAGCGAGTCGGTGCAGCGCAAGGCGGTCCAGCGCCGCGGCGACGGGCCGACCGACGCGGCGACCGTCACCGCCACCGCCGAGGCCGGCCTCGCGGGCGGGGGCAGCGAGTTGCCGCACCGCGCCGCCCTCGAGTCGGGCTTCGGCGTCGACCTGTCGGCGGTCCGCGCCCACACCAGCGACACCGCGGTCCAGGCCAGCCGCGCGATCGGGGCCGAGGCCTACACCTACGGCACCGACATCGCGTTCACGACCGCGAGCCCGTCGAAGGATCTGGTGGCCCACGAGGTCGCCCACGTCATCCAGCAGCAGGCCGGCGCCGGGCCCGCGGGCGGCGTCGGCGCCGCGGGCGATGGGTTCGAGACCGAGGCCGATCGCGCCGCCGCGGTGGTGACCGGCGGTGGCCACAGCGATCTCGCCGCCAGCTACGCGCGATCGTCGTCGGCCGACGCGGTCCAGCGCCGCGCGGTCCAGCGGTTCGAGGAGAACGAGCACAAGCAGATGGGCGACGAGGGCGCCGGCAACGCCAAGATCAAGCTGGCGCCCGGGCTCGAGGTCTCGTTCGGCGACATCACCGCGATGGCCGGCGACTTCTTCGAGAGCGTCGATCAGATCAAGCGGCTCGCGGCGACCAAGGGCGACGGCAAGAACGTCCCCGGCACCAGCGACGAGATCATCTTCGTCCTGCGGGTCCACGTCCATCACCACCACGCCGAGGAGGAGAGCTTCGGCACCGATCTGCGCAAGGTCGTGAAGGAGCGGTTCTACCGCATGGCGTCGTTCAACCCGACCCACTTCACCAACG
>JAYTAJ010000785.1:0-7904 GCA_043737575.1 Myxococcales bacterium
CCGATCGCGCGACCTCGCGGGTCGAGCTGGTCGACACCGTCGACAAGCTGTACCGGGCGCTGTGCGCGCTGTCGGGCGACGCGACCCTGGCGTCGTGGGACTTCGTGCCGCGGTGGGCGAGCCTGTCCGACGCCGAGCGCCAGACGATCTACTCGCGCCACGCCTGCCACGAGCTGGCGCTGTTCATCCACGGCAAGGATCGGCCGCTGTTCGATCGGGTGCTGCGGCCGTACCTCGCGAGCAAGCTGCACAAGACGTTCGTCGATCACTGGCTGCTCGACACCGATCTGACGCCGTACCTCGAGCCGTGGCGCCTGGCGCGCTTGAACGCCCTCGAGCTGGCGCTGCTCGCGCGCCGCCGGCCCGAGGTCGGGGCCGCGCTGGAGCGTCGCCTCGCCGACGCGGTCGAGCTGATCGTCCCCGATCCGTCGGCCGACGATCGCCTGGTCGACACCTTCATCGCCGGCGGCGCCCTCGGCGGCGACGACTTCGGCGCGGCCCTCGCCGACGCCTCGGCGTCGTTCGAGCAAGAAGAGACGACGTCGGAGAGCGCGTCCTACGATCGCCAGCAGCCGCCGGCGGCGCCGAAGCTCGAGCGCTCCAGGATGAAGAAGGGCGCGCGCGCCGCCGACGCCGAGTCCGACGACGACAAGCGCGACGACGCGTCGCCGCGCGGCGGCATGCCGCTGTTCCGCAGCGCCGACAAGACCCAGGAGTGGGCCGAGCACAACTGGTGGCACACCCGCGCCGAGGCGGTCGGCCCCGACCTGGTGCCGATCGGCCGGCTGTGGCGCGACCTCGCCGGCCACCGCGACGGGCCGTTCCTGTCGCCCCACGTCGTCGACGCCACCGCGACGTTCGCGGCGGCGATGGCCGCGCTCGCGTTCCTCGACCTGCCGTTCGCGGCCTCGCCCCACGCCATCGTCGGCCGCGGCGCGGGCGCCGCCGTCACCGCCGGCAGCCACGCCCTCGCCGCGGTGGTCGAGCTGGCGACCGTCCCCGGCCCGCCGATCGATCAGGTGCTGGTCGGCCAGAGCTACTTCCGCGCCGACGATCGCTGGGACTGGGACGGCGCCGAGCAGGTCGAGAAGTACGTCACGGGCGAGCTGCTGACCGGCGTCGTCTACGCGTGTCAGGTCGTCGTCACCAACCCGACCAGCCGGACCCAGCGCGTCAGCGCGCTGCACCAGATCCCGACCGGCGCGATCGCGGTCGGCGGCGCGATCGCGACCGCGACCGATCGCCTCGACCTCGAGCCGTACCAGAGCGCGACCTTCGAGTACGCGTTCTACTTCCCGCACCCCGCGACCGTCGATCACTACGGCGCGCAGATCACCCGCACCACCGGCGGCGAGCCGACGTTGCTCGCCGCGGTCGCGCCGCGCCGCCTGACCGTGGTCGCGACCGCGAGTCAGGTCGACACCCGGTCGTGGCCGCACCTGGCGCAGCACGGCTCGCTCGACGACGTCTGCGGCTTCCTCGCGACCCGCAACCTCGGCCGGATCGACCTCGGGCAGATCGCGTGGCGCGCCCGCGATCGCGCTGCGTTCATGCGCCTCACCGCCGCGCTGGCGGCGCGCGGTCACTTCCACGACGAGCTGTGGGGCTACGCGCTCTTGCACCGCGATCGGGTGCGCGCCGGCGAGTGGCTGGCGGCGCGGGCCACCGACCTCGGCGATCTCGGCCCGGTGCTCGCGACCGCGCTGTTCGCCTTCGAGCCGGTCGAGCGCGTCGCGTACCAGCACCTCGAGTACGCGCCGCTGATCAACGCCCGCGCTCATCGCCTCGGCGATCGCCACGCGATCCTCAACGACGGCCTGGCGGCGCAGTGGCAAGCGTTCCTCGATCAGGCCGCGCACCGCCCGCGACCGCGCGCCGAGGACTGGCTCGCCGCCGCCCACTACCTGTTCGCGATGGATCGGCCCGAGGACGCCACCGCGGCGCTGGTCCACGCCGACGCCGCCGCGCTCCACGGCGCCGCCGCGCTCCAGGCCGACTACCTGCACGCCTACGCCGCGATCGTCGCGGGCGATCTGGCGATCGCGCGGGCCCGGGTGTCGAGCCACGCCGATCATCCGGTCGATCGCTGGCGCACCCGCTTCGCCGCGCTGGCGGCGCTGATCGAGGAGGCGGCGGGCGGTCCGGTCGCGGGCGTCGGCGATCCCGACAGCCGTGAGCAGGTGCTGGCCGCGGCCGCGGCCCAGGTGCCGTCGCTGTCGGCCCGCGTCGACGGCGCGGAGCTGGTGATCGAGCACGCCGCGGTCAGCCGCGCCAGCCTGCGCTTCTACCGCATGGACCTCGAGCTCTTGTTCTCGCGCCAGCCGTTCTTCGGCGGCGACACCACGCGGTTCGGCTTCATCGAGCCGGGCGTGACCCAGGAGCTGACGCTGCCCGAGCGCGGCCCGACCCGGGTCGCGCTGCCCGACGAGCTGCGCCGTCACTCGGTCGTGATCGAGCTGGTCGCGGGCGCGGTCCGCCACACCACGACCCACTTCGCCCACGAGCTCGCGGTCGCGGTCACCGCGCCCTACGGTCAGCTGCAGATCCGCCACGCCACCACCACCGCGCCGCGGGTCGCCGCCTACGTGAAGTGCTACGCCCGCCTCCACGGCGGCGCGGTGCAGTTCTACAAGGACGGCTACACCGATCTGTGCGGTCGCTTCGACTACGCGACCCTGTCGACCGATGATCTCGATCGGGTCGAGCGCTTCGCGTTGCTGGTGGTCGACGATCGCGCCGGCGCCACCGTCGTCGAGGCCGCGCCACCGACCCGCTAACCCAGCTGGGCTTCGTGGACGATCGCCATGCTGATGGCGGTCTCGACGTCGGGCGCGAACGCGAGCTGGCCGGGGATGCGCTTGATGCCCGCGCGCTCGAGCAGCTCGGCCGGCTCGGGCTGCAGCGACGCGAGGATGACCTTGCGGTTGCCGCGCTTCAGTCGATCGAGCATCGACGTCAGCGCGACCAGGCCGGTCGCGTCCATCACGTTCACCTGCTTCATCGACAGGATCACGGTGCGGGCCTCCTCGCCGACGGTCTCGAGCGTCTCCATCGCGACGTTGGCGGCGCCGAAGAACAGCGGGCCCGCGATCTCGTACAGCCGGACCCCGGGCGGCACGTCGAACTGCTGCGTCACGCTGGTGTCGAGGGTGATCTTGGTCATCACCGCCATGCGCCGCATGAACAAGAGCGCCGCCAGCATCACGCCGACGCTCACCGCGATCACCATGTCGAACACGACCGTGAGCCCGAAGCAGGTGAGCAGCACCAGGACGTCGCTGCGCGGCGCGATGCGGATCAGCCGCACGAAGTGGCGGGCCTCGCTCATGTTGCGCGCGACGATGAACAGCAGCGCCGCCATGCCGGCGAGCGGCAGGTACGCCATCAGCGGCGCCAGCGCGATCGTGCAGGCCAGGATGAACAGCGCGTGGACCACCGACGAGATCGGCGACCGCGCCCCGGCCCGGATGTTGGTCGCGGTGCGGGCCAGCGCGCCGGTCGCGGCGATGCCGCCGAAGAACGGGCACACGATATTGCCGATGCCGAGCGCGATCAGCTCGCTGTTGGGATCGTGCT
This sequence comes from Myxococcales bacterium, assembly GCA_043737575.1. Lineage (GTDB taxonomy): Bacteria > Myxococcota_A > Polyangia > Haliangiales > Haliangiaceae > UBA2376. The sequence goes on from JAYTAJ010000785.1 coordinate 3,577, forward strand.
TGGTCCCGGCCATGCCGTCGGCGATCACCGCCGACATCAGCGACTCGATCGCGCCGAGCACCGCGATCGCGAACGCCGCGGGCAGGAGCTCGCGGACCAGATCGTAGGACAGCGAGAACGACGCGCCGCTGGCGTCGCCGAGGTGCCAGGGGATGACCGGCAGCGGTGGCAGCGGCGGGATCCCGCGCACCACCTCGCCGTCGATCTCCGTCGAGAACGCGGTGCCGATGGTGTGGGCCGAGAACCCTGGCACGACGTGATCGAGCAGCACCGCCAGCCCGCCGACCGCGGCCAGCGCGATCAGCGGCGGCGGGATGCGCTTCACCACCCGCGGCAGGCCGATCAGCAAACCGAGCGTGATCACGCACAAGAGCGCGTCCCAGCCGCTCGCGGTGTCGCGCGCCGCCCACAGCGCCTGCAGGTACTCGACCGTGCCGTGGGGCTTGCTCAGGAGCTCGATGCCGAGCGCGTCGCGCAGCTGCAGGAGCGCGATGACCACCGCGATGCCCGCGGTGAACCCGGTCGTCACCGGATGCGGGATGAACTGCATCAGGCGCCCGAGGCGCGCCAGCCCCATCGCCACCATGATCACCCCCGCCATCATCCCCGCGACCAGGAGCCCGCCGAGCCCGTGGCGCGACACGATCGGCTCGAGGATGACGACGAACGCCGCGGTCGGCCCGGTGATCTGCATGCGCGTGCCGCCGAGCAGCGCGCAGACGATGCCCGCGATGATCGCGGTGTAGAGCCCGTGCTGCGGCGCGACGCCGGTCGTCTTCGCCAGCGCCATCGACAGCGGCAGCGCGACGATGCCGACCACCAGGCCCGACTGCGCGTCGGCCCGGAAGTCGGACCACGCGTAGCCCTGCTTCAGCCGGCTGCGCAGCCCGAACCCGATCTGATCCTTCAGCTCGAGGGCGTGGGCGAGCTGCGAGCGGAGGGCCTCGGTTAGCTCGTCGACGTATCGCATCGGTTCGGCGTCGAACGTAACGCGGCCACCCGCGCGTGTCACGAAAGCCCGGATCGTCCACAATCCCGGCGACATGAGCGCGCTCACCGACGACGATCACGTCCCCGCGCTGCGCGCGTGGGCGGCGCACGCAGCCACCGCCGACGCGCGGCGCCGTCGCTTCGGCGCACGCCATCACGACTACCAGTGGCGCGCACCGGTGGCCGAGGGGCGCGTCGCCGCGATCGAGGCCGAGCTCGGCGTCGCGTTGCCCGCGGCGTACCGTCGCTTCGTCACCGCGCTCGGCGATGGCGGCGTCGGGCCGTACCACGGCGTCATGCCGCTCGATCATCCGGTGCAGCTCGCGGCCGGGCGCGGCGCGTTCGATCCCGACGCGATCGACGGCGTGGCGCTGTACCGCGGCGTGATCGGCCTCGGTCACATCGGCTGCGGTCAGCTCGCGTTCCTGGTGGTGCGCACCGACGCGCCGGGCGCGGGCGCGGGCGAGGTGTGGATCGACGCGCGCGCGGGTGGCGGCGGCGTGCTGCCGATCGCGCCCGACTTCGACGTCTACTACCTCGCGTGGATCACCGCGCTCGCGCACAACCAGCTGCCGCGCGCGTTCGTCGCGCCCGGATCGTGCGCGCTGCCGCGGTCGCTCTCGCAGTACCTCGGCGCGATCGAGGCGCGCACGGGAGTGGCGGCCGGCACGCTGTCCGCGGACGCGATGCGCGCCGCGTTCGCCGCGCTGCCGATCGACGCGATCCGATGCGAGGCGAGTGGTGACGATCCGTTCTTCCGGATCGGTGACGCCCTCGATCCGTGTCCGGCCTGCGAGGTGTTGCTCGCCAACCTGGAGGCTCGAGGGCTGCCCCGGGACCGGGTTGCAGCGGGCGAAAATCCGCTCCCAGCGCGGCGTTCGGCGGCCTGACAGCCGCCGGCAATCTGCTGTAAATACTAATCTTTTTGCCGACGCGCCGCGTCGCAATCCTCCCGAATGAGCCAACTGCGCGAAAGAACTCGGACCTTGGACGCGTCCGCGTCCGTGCCCCGGGCTTTCGCGCCCGCGAAACTCGCCTCCTGGGCCTCAAGACGGTCCAATCCAGACCCGATCTCGCATCGTAACATCATGAAGTTACAGGTTAAAATGCCCGTCTATTGCCCCGCGGAAAGACTGGCGCTGGCACCCCTGCGCGATACTCTTTCCGGGCTCGCAATGGCCACCGTCGCATCCACGCATCGTCCCGGTTTCTATCCCCAACCCAACGAATGGACCTGCGGTCCGTTCGCGCTCAAGCACGCGCTGGTCGCGCTCGGCCGCACCGTCCACGAGAACGAGATCGCGCAGTCCGCGCGCACCCACTGGTGGAGCGGGACCAACGAGATTCGCCTCGCCCGCGCCGCCCGCAGCTTCGGTTGCGACCTCGTGCTCGAGCGATCGCGCGACGCCGAAGAGGCGCGGCGCCGCCTGGTCAAGCTGCTGAAGGAAGACCAGATCCCCGTGCTCCTGTGCGTGGACGGGTGGACCCACTGGATCACGGTGGTCGGCGTGGAGGGCAAGCGCTTCCTCGTCATCGACTCCGAGCAAGATCCGGTGCTGACGATCCACACCTGGCCGCAGCTCCGCGCCCGCTGGCACTACGACGACGTCGATCACGATCACGAGCACCCGCCCGTGCTCTACGATCTGCACGCCATCCAGCCGCGGTTCCGCGCGCCGGTGAAGGCCGACTTCTCGGTCGAGCGCATCAAGTTCCTGCGCCGCCCCGAGAACCGCAGCCTCGCGATGTACTGGAACCAGTACCTCGAGGACCTGCTCGAGATCTGCAAGCCGGCGGGCCGCATCGCCGATCCGATCTCGATGGCGGAGTTCCTGCGCCGCCACCAGGAGCTGATCGTGTCGCGCGTCGTGTTCTGGCACGGCGACATCGATCGCGTCGGCATCGAGAAGATCCTGCGCAACCTCCGCTTCGTCTCGGAGACCTACGGTCTGGTGATCCCCGCGGCGTCGACGCGCCGTGCCGCCGCCGACCTCGCGATCCTGGTGACGATGTGGACGATCGCGGTGCGCGGCATCGACGAGATGTACGGCATGGGGCTGGGCGCGGTCGGCGGCAAGCGGGGGCTGCGGCGCGCGCTGCGCCTGCAGACCGAGCAGCTCAACAAGCTCGTCCGCCGCCGCTGAGGACACGAGCGCAGCGAGGGTCCGAATCTCCTCCGGGAGTCGAGTCGGGGTCGCGGTGCTGACAGCGGTTCTGCTCACCGCCCGATCAGGCGCGCGACCAGATCGGGGCGGAGCTCGAGCGCGTCGACGGTGGCGTCGAGGCTGGCGTCGCGATCGCTCGCGAGCTGCTGCTGGACCTCGGCGTAGCGGGCGCGCAGGCGGTCGTCCTCGGCGGTCTTCCAGTCGACCGGCTGGCGACGGCCGTCGAAGCCGTCGGGGCCATCGAACGGCTCCTGGATCGCGACGACCTCGGCGTGGGTGAGGCCCGACGTCAGGATCCAGTCGAGCAGCGCGCCGTCGGCGACGTCGGCGAGGCGGATGTAGTTGTCGTCCTTCGCGACCTGGCGGACCAGGGCGCTCGCGCTCGCGCTCGAGCGCGAGATCATCGTCGCGGCGGCGCACAGGTGGCCGTCCTCGTCGATCCACACGTTGAGCTGGTCGGGCGTGGCGTAGTTGTGCGGATAGCTGCCGCGCGCGACGTACGCGGCGAACGAGCGGACGTTCACGGCGCGGCGCTTGGCGAGGACGGTGCGGACCCGGGCGCGCATCGCCTCGGACATGCGCGGCGCCTGCGGCTCGATCTGATCGTCGAGGCGGCGCGGCGCTTCGGCAGTGGCATCGCCCGGAGGCGGTTGCGCGAAGCCAGCGAGGGCGGGGGAGACGGTGGCGGCGAGGAGCGAGAAGGTGAGGGCGAGCTTGGCGAGGCGGCGAGACATGACGGATCCTCCTGCACGCCGGCCACCTCGGAGCCGGGGTGGCTCCACGAGGACGTCCGGTCGGTGCGATGCAGCTAGGAACGCCGCCTCGCCGCGAACGGTCTACCGCCTGTTCGGGTGCGATGTACTCGACCGAGCCGGCCAGCTCGCGATCGTGGCGATCGATCGGCACCGCGAGGCCGAGATCGAGCAGCACGATCCGATCGCCGCTGGACCTGCGCGAACCGCGCGGGCGCCGCGCCGATCCAGTCGGCGAGGCGCTGCCCCTTGATCAGCTCCATCGAGAAGCACAGCGAGTCGTCGTGATCGAACAGCTCGCCGAGGCGCACCGGGCCGCCTCCAGTGGGGTTGTCAACTGTGCGAGCTCGCGAGGCACACGACCGCGATTCAAGTAGTTTCATGTTGTTACTTCGCATCGCCGGTGCCAGCTTTCTCGCAA
>JAYTAJ010000786.1:0-3454 GCA_043737575.1 Myxococcales bacterium
CCCTGGGCGCCGCCGAGCCGCACCCGCCCCGCGAGCGGATCCCACCCCAGCGCGCCGACGTCGTCGCGGACCCGGACCTCGACCCGCGTGATCGCCGACGCCAGCGCGTTCAGCAGATCGCACATCCGCTGCACCGTCGCGCCGGTGTCGCTCGCCAGCACCTGGCGGCCCTCGCCGATCACCCGATCGGCCCGGGTCTCGCGGGTCACCACCAGCGCGAACCGATCGCCGTCCCACGCCTGCTGGTTGTGGCGCGCCGTGAGCTCCTCGAGCGCCGTCAGCTCGGCATCCTCCAGCGGTCCGTCGCGCAGGATCTGATAGCTCGCGGTCCACGCCATCGGTGCCACGACTGTATCGCGCGGCGCCCTCCGTCTGCGCCATCGACCCGTGCCGATCGACCCGGACAGTTGAGATCCGCGCGTGACGCGCGCATGATCGCTCGATGAGGGGAACTCTCGTTGCGATCGCAGCGTCGCTCGTGGTGTGGCTGGCCGCGCCGGGCACGGCCCACGCCCAGCTGGTCCTGCAGAACGACGGCTTCACCACCGCCGGTCAGGTCTTCGTGCAGAGCGGCTTCGTCGCTGGCGAGATCGGCGCGTCGCGGTTCGTCGCGCCGTCGGCGGGGCGCAGCCTGCAGGCGGTCACGCTGTACTTCGGCGGCGCGACCTCGCAGCAGACCATCACGCTGCGGATCTACGACGACACCGCGGTCGCGATGGCGCCGGGCGCCGAGCTGTTCAGCGGCGACTTCCAGATCACCGGCTCCGACAGCGCGCTCACCGCGATCGATCTGTCCGGCATGGGCATCGTCGTGCCGCAGACGTTCCGCGTCGGCATCGAGTTCCAGCACGCGGGCGCGCCGTCGATCGCCCGCGACAACGACGGCAACATCGCCGCCGACAAGAACTACATCCGCGCCGATCTCGGCGCCGGCTCGCAGTGGTTCCGCTCGCAGACGCTCGGGCTGACCGGCGACTGGATCATCCGCGCGACGGTGAGCAACGGCGGCGGCCCGGTCGACGCCGGCGTCGTCGACGGACCGATCGTGGTGCCCGACGCCAACACCGGCCTGCCCGATGCCACCACCGGCCTGCCCGATGCCTCGGGGACCAGCCCCGACGCCAGCAGCAGCGGCGGCTGCCAGGGCAACGGCGACTGCGCGATCGGCTCGTACTGCAACACCGCCGACAACTCGTGCACGTTCGACTGCCGCAACGACGGCGACTGCGGCAGCGGCGAGTGCAACTCGCTCGGCCAGTGCGTGGTGGGCGACGACGCCGGCGGGTGCTGCTCGACCGGCACCAGCGGCGGCGTGGCGGGCGCGATCGGCCTCGGGGCGGCGGTCGCGCTGCTGCTCGGCCGCCGTCGGCGCCGGCGATGACGACGCGGCGCGCGGTGGTGGTGGCCGCGGCGATCGCAGGCGCCGCGGTGCCGGCGGCGGCGTCGACGGTCACGCCGCTGTCGCCCGCGCAGCTCGCGGCCGGCGCCGAGCGGGTCGTGGTCGGTGAGGTCCGCGACCTCGCGCCGCGGTGGTCGGCCGACGGCACCCGCATCGAGACCGTCGTGACCATCGCGACCGACGACGGCGACACCGTCACGATCGTCCAGCCCGGCGGCGACCTCGGCCGGGCCCGCCAGGTCATCGTCGGCATGCCGACCTACCGCGTCGGCGAGCGCGCGCGCTTCTACCTGCGCCACAACCGCGACGGCGCGAGCTGGCGGGTCTACGGCTGGAGCCAGGGCAAGTGGCCCGAGCTGGTGATCGCGGGCGCGCCGATCTACCTCCCCGGCTCGCGCCCCGATCCGCTCGCGTTCACGACCAACGGCATGGTGTGGCCGGCCTCGCGCATGCCGGTGCCGTACCTGCTGAACAACGCCGGGAGCGACGAGCTGTCGGCGGCCGCGATCGCCACGACGGTCGCCGCGACCTTCGCGACCTGGCAGGACGTGCCGTGCGCGTCGATCACCTACGCGTTCGCCGGTATGACCGATCTCACCGTCGCCGTCGACGGCATGAACGTGATCCTGTTCATCGAGTCGGGCTGGATCTACGGCGACGAGGCCGCGGGCGCGACCGCGCTGTCGATCCTCGACGGCTTCCAGACCGCGGACGTCGCGATGAACGGCGAGCACTTCCACTGGGCGATCGGCCCCGACGGCGCGCTGGTCGCGACCGACACGTTCGACCTGCAGGGCGTCCTCACCCACGAGCTCGGCCACTTCAGCGGCCTCAGCCACACCATGAGCGCCCACGACACGATGTACTACTCGTGGACGCCGTGGCGGAACCAGCGCACGCCGTCGCTCGACGACAAGCTCGGGCTCTGCTCGATCTATCCGATCGCCGGCGACGAGTGCACCGCCACGACCGGCTGCGCCGCGGGCGACACCTGCACCCCCACCGCGGCCGGGCGGCTGTGCGAGCACCCCGCCGAGCCGATCGGTGCGGCGTGCAACTACGACCACGTCGAGTGCGAGGCGTTCTGTCTGTTCACCGCGGCTGACCTGTCGACCGGCTATTGCTCGCGGTTCTGCGAGACCAACGCCGAGTGTCCGCCGACCCACCACTGCGACGCCGCGTCGGCGGGCTCGATGCCGGTCCGGGTCTGCTTCATCGGCCCGCCGCCGCCGCCGATCGACGCCGCGCCGGCCTGTCTCGTCGACGACGACTGCCCGGGCGGCGAGCACTGCACGTCGATGAACGCGTGCAACCTCGACTGCCGCACCGCGACCGACTGCGGACCCAGCGCGCGGTGTGATCCGCACGGCCGCTGCATCCCCGCCGACGGCGATGACGCAGGCGGTTGCTGCGGCACGTCACGCGACGCGCGTGGCTCGGCCACTGCCATCGTGGTGGCGATCTTCTTGCTGTCCCGCCGCCGCCGCCGCTCGGGGTGCGCAGCGGCCCCGAGCCAGATGAGACGAAGGTGATCTGCTGTGTGCAGACGCCGCGCTGTTCTCTGCTCTGGAATACGGAACACCCTGGCAAAACCTTCCCTGGCGCTGGTGGAATAGACCTGACGATGGTGGCCCGCACCTGCTCGTCCGGATTTGCCTATAGCATTTCATGCAGTTGCCTGTGGCACCACCCTTGCTGATAGCGAGCGCCACATGCCCATCCTCGCGGTTCGCCGGAGCTTCAACGCCAGTGACTGGTCGGATCGCGAGCTGCTCGCGTCGGTGCTCCGCCGTGACGAGCGCGGCTGGAACGAGCTGGTCCGCCGCTACCGCGCGCTCATCTACCGCTGCATCTCGAAGGTGACCGGCAAGTACGCGCCCTACGCGTCCAACGCCGACACCGACGAGGTGTTCGCCGAGGTCCTGATGGGCCTCCTGCGCGACGACATGCACAAGCTCCGCATGTACGACCCGACCCGCGGCACCAAGCTCGGCTCGTGGATCGGCATCATCGCGGTGAACTCGGCGTACGACTTCCTGCGCAGCTCGTTCCGCC
>JAYTAJ010000787.1:0-7884 GCA_043737575.1 Myxococcales bacterium
CGCCGCCGGTCGCCGCCGCCGCCGCCGATGCCGCGGTCGCCGACGCCGCGCCGGTCGACGCCGCGGTCGCCTTGGTGCCGCCGCCGTGCCCGAAGGTCGTGCCGCGACCGCCGCCGCCGATCGATCGGCTGTCGCTGAAGTCCGCCCGCTGGACCGACCTCGAGGGCTGGGCCGACGATCATCACGCCGACGCGCTGCCCGCGTTCCTGGCGTCGTGCGGCAAGCTCGCCGCCCTCGACGACCAGGCCTGGGTCGGCCTCGATCATCGCTTCGGTCGCGCCCGCCAGTGGCGCCGGGCCTGCGCCACCGCGGCGGCGCTGCCGGCGGGCGATCACGCCGCCGCGCGCCGCTTCTTCGAGGCCGAGCTGGCGCCGTGGCAGGCCGCGGGCAAGAAGGGCCCGGTCGGCAAGATGACCGCGTACTTCGTGCAGCCGCTGCGGGCGTCGCGGACGCAGCACGACCAGTACCAGGTGCCGATCTACCGCCGCCCGCCCGAGCTGGTGATGATCGACATGGCGGCGTGCAGCCCGACCGGCCGCGGCCGCAAGACCTGGGGCAAGGTCGATCCCGCGACCGGCGGGCTGGTGCCGCTGCCGAGCCGCGCCGAGATCCGCGCGGGCGCCCTCGCCGGCCGCGGCCTCGAGCTCCTGTGGGTCGACGATCCGATCGACGCGCTGTTCCTCAACATCCAGGGCTCGGGGCGAGCCACGCTCGACGACGGCACCGAGGTCTGGGTCGAGTACGACGGCAAGAACGGTCAGGCCTACGCCGGCCCGGCGCGGCTGCTGCGGGCCCGCGGCTATCTCCCGCGCGGTCAGGGCACGATGCAGGGGATCCGCGCCCAGTTCGCCGCGCTGCCCGCCGCCGAGCGCGACGAGATCATCGACGGCGACGCCTCGATGGTGTTCTTCAAGCTCGGCGCCAACGCGGGCGCGGTCGGCTCCCAGGGCGTGGTGCTGACGCCGCAGCGCTCGGTCGCGGTCGATCGCAACTTCATCGCCGCGTCGACGCCGCTGTGGATCGACACCACCGCGCGCAAGCCCAGCGGCACCGGCATGGAGCCGTATCGCCACCTGATGATCGCGCAGGACACCGGCGGCAACATCAAGGGCGCGGTCCGCGCCGATCTGTACTGGGGCCCGACCGCCGCCGACGGCGAGTTCGCCGGGCGCTTCGGCGGCGCCGGTCGCTACTGGGTGCTCCTGCCGCGCGCGGTGAAGCCGCGGCGTTAGCGCGCGGTGGTCGAAGTGACCGCACCGCAGTAGCGCGCGGCGCGAGATCGCCTATCGTTCGGGCGTGCGCATCGCCGTCGGCCTCGTGGTCTCGATCCTCGTCGTGGGTGGTTGTGGCAAGAAGGCGGCGCCGCCGAAGCAAGAGCCGCCCGCAGCGCCGCCGATCGCCGCGCCCGTGCCCGCGCCCGCCGCGCCCGCGCTCGATCCGCACTCGGCGGCGCGGCCCGATCGCACGGTCGTGAAGCACGTCGCGCTCGATCTGACCGTCGACTTCGACGGCAAGCGCCTCACCGCGGTCGCGGCGTACACGATCGAGCGCAAGGTCGCGGGCGCCGAGCTCATCCTCGACACCGACCACCTGGAGATCGTCGCAACCCGCGGCTGCGGCGCCGACGGCGCGGTGCTCAAGCACACCCTCGGGCGGGCGACGCCCACGCTGGGGGCCGCGCTCACGATCGAGGTCCCCGCCGCGCTGACCTGCGTCGCGGTCGAGTACCGCACCGCCGTCGACGCCAGGGCGCTGTTGTGGGTCGACCCGTCGGGCACTCTCGGCCGCGGCAAGCCGATGCTGTTCACCCAGTCGCAGGCGATCGACGGCCGGAGCTGGCTGCCGTCGCAGGACTCGCCCGGCATCCGCTTCACCTATCAGGCGACCATCCACGTGCCGCCCGGGATGATGGCGCTGATGAGCGCCGACAACCCCAAGGCGGTCGCCCCCGACGGCGTGTACCGCTTCGAGATGAAGCAGCCGATCCCGTCGTACCTGGTCGCGCTCGCGGTCGGCGACTTCGGGTTCCGGCCGATCGGCGAGCGCACCGGTGTCTACGCCGAGCCGGCGCTGGTCGACGCCGCCGCCACCGAGTTCGCCGAGGTCGACGCGATGATGACGACGGCAGAGAAGCTCTACGGCCCGTACCGCTGGGGTCGCTACGACGTGCTGGTGCTGCCGCCGAGCTACCCGATGGGCGGCATGGAGAACCCGCGGCTCACCTTCCTCACGCCGACGATCATCACCGGCGATCGCACGATGGTGTCGCTGATCGCCCACGAGCTGGCGCACTCGTGGTCGGGCAACCTGGTGACCAACTCGACCTGGAGCTCGCTGTGGCTGAACGAAGGCTTCACCACCTACGTCGAGCGCCGCATCATGGAGGAGCTGCGCGGCCCCGAGCTCGCCGATCTGCTGTGGCACATCGGCGGCAAGGATCTCGAGGCCGAGGTGACGCAGTTCGGCGCGACCTCGGCCGAGACCCGCCTGGCCCAGGCGGTCGGCGCCGACGGCGACCCCGAGAGCACGTCGAACGAGATCGCCTACGAGAAGGGCGCGCTGTTCCTCCGCACCCTCGAGCGCAAGGTCGGCCGCGACAAGTTCGACGGGTTCCTGCGCGCGCGCTTCGATCGCCTGGCGTTCTCGACGTCGGACACCGCGGCGTTCGTCGCCGACGCCAACGCCGCGCTCGGGCCCGATCCGGCGCTGGCGGCGATGATCGACACCTGGGTCAACGGCACCGGGATCCCGGCCGACGCGGTGCCGGCGACGTCGAAGCGCGCCGACGAGATCGCGGCCGCGGCGCGCGGGTTCGCGGCGACCGGCGCGGCGGTGCCGTCGACGTCGTGGAAGACTCTCGAGTGGGTCGCGTTCCTGCGCAGCCTGCCGGCCGACGTGACGATCGAGCGGCTGCGCGAGCTCGATCGCGCGCACAAGCTGACCGCGTCCCCCAACGGTCTGATCTTGTCGTTCTGGCTGCCGCTCTTGGTCGCGCGGGACGAGCGCGCCGCGGTGCCGACGATCGATCGCTTCCTCGGCACCGTCGGGCGCCGCCTGCTGGTGCGGCCGGTCTACCAGGCGATGGCCGATCGCGAGGAGTTCTGGCTCGAGCACGCGCGCACGCTGTTCGCGCAGGTCGGCGGCCGCTACCACCCGATCACGCGCGGCACGATCGCCGAGATGCTCGCCGCGCCGACCGCGCCGGCTCGCTGACCCTCGGACCCGCGCGACCGAGCCGGTTCGGGTATGCTCGCCGTTCGCCGCTCCTGCGGCCGGCCCCGATCTGAATGTTCGACTTCCTGGTGATCTTCGCGCTCATCGTCAGCAACGGACTGTTCGCCGGCGCCGAGATCGCGCTGCTGTCGGTCCGCAAGACCCGGCTCTCCGAGTTCATCCGCCGCCGCGATCCCCGCGCGCTGGCGGTGAAGAAGCTGCGCGATCACCCCGAGCGCTTCCTCGCGACCTTGCAGATCGGCCTGACCGTCGTCGGCACCGCCGCGGCGATCCTCGGCGGCGCTCACGGCGCCGGCACGATCGCGGCGTGGCTGATCGACCTCGGCCTCAGCCGCGGCACCGCGACGACCCTGGCCTTGGTGCTGATGACCGCGCTGATCGCGTTCTTCGAGCTGATCATCGGTGAGCTGGTGCCGAAGTCCCTGGCGCTGCGCTTCTCCGATCGGTTCTCGTTCGCGGTCGCGCGCCCGGTGCTGTTCCTGTCGCACGTGATGCGGCCGCTGGTGTGGCTCCTCACCAGCGTGTCGAACCTGGTGCTGCGGATGTTCGGCGACAAGACCACCTTCACCGAGGCGCGGCTGTCGCGCGACGAGCTACAGGAGCTGGTCGAGGAGGCCGCCAAGACCGGCTCGGTCGATCCCCGGGCCAGCGAGATCGCGTCGCGCGCCCTCGAGTTCGAGGCGGTGTCGGTCGCCGAGGTGATGGTGCCGCGCAACCGCGTCGTCGCGCTGCGCCGCGGCGCGCCGCCCGAGGAGGTCCAGCGGGTGATCCTCGAGGAGGGCCACTCACGCATGCCGGTCTACGACGGCATGATCGACAACATCGCCGGCTACGTCGTCGCCCGCGACGTGCTGGCGCTGGCGTGGGAGAAGGGCCTGGTCCAGCTCGAGGACATCCTGCGGCCGCCCTACGTCGTTGGCGAGCGCACGCGCGCCCTCGACCTGCTGCGCGAGATGCAGCGGCGCCGGGTCCAGATGGCGGTGGTCACCGACGAGCACGGCGGCCTCGCCGGCCTGGTCACGATCGAGGATCTGATCGAGGAGCTGGTCGGCGACATCTTCAGCGAGGACGACGTGCCCGACAAGATCCTCGAGCGCGAGCCGTCGGGCACCGCGATCGCGCAGGGCTGGGCCCCGGTCCGCAAGGTCAACCGCGAGCTCGAGCTCGACCTGCCGGTCGGCGCCGATCGCACCACCATCGCCGGCCTGTGCATGTCCTTGGCCCAGGCGATTCCCCAGGCCGGGGAGCGCCTCACCACCGAGGACGGCACCGTCCTCGAGGTGATCGAGGCGTCGCCGCGCCGCGTGCGCCGGGTGCGGATCCATCCGGTCGGCTTGATCGTGCCGCCGCCCGAAGCCAAGCCCGACGCGGACGACTCGTAGTACACTCGAGCCGCCCGATGTCCCAGGTGGTTGCCCGAGACGCTGTCGCCGCCGATCAGCTGGTGTATCCGTACCCGTTCCCGGTCGGGTCGACAATCGATGTGTCGTGTGCGGAGGACGAGGTCGTCGTGCTGTGCCCGGCGTGGGCGGTCGGCGGCCTGCTCGGCCCCGGTCGCCACTCGTGGTCGTCGCCCGATCCGACCAAGCCGGTCGCGGTCTACTTCGTCCTCACCGGGCCGGTCGAGATCCCGTTCGACATGGTCAGTCAGTTCTCGGTGCCCGGCACCGGCCAGGCGGTCGCGGTGCGCGCGACCGGCAGCGTGCTCGTCCGCGTCGCCGACCCCGGCCTGTTGATCGCGCAGTTCGTCGGCCTGCCGTTCGATCGCGTCAACGCCGGGCTGACGTCGAGCGTCGCCAGCAGCGTCGAGCGCCTGCTCGGCAAGGTGCTGCCGCGCAAGATCGCCCACGCCGGCTCGCACAAGGCCGTCACCGACAGCACCGCCCGCGCGCCGCTGATCGACGAGCTCACCAGCTACAACCCGGCGATCGGCGCGGTCTACGGCGTCGAGTTCCTCCGCTTCGCGACGCTCGAGATCATCTCGGTCGGGCAGAACAACTTCCGCCCGGTCGAGGTCTCGGGCTGGATCGGCGGCGGCAAGGACGACGTCGCCGACACGATCGCGCCGGGCCCCGCACCGGGCGAGGGCTCCGACCCCGCGATGATCCCGCCCGACGCCGTCGCCGAGATCCAGCTCAGCGACATGATCGTCGACAACCCCGTCGTCGACATGCCGATCCTCCCGGCCGGGACGCGGGTGCTGGTCTCCCTCGCCGACGGCCTGCTCCACGCCGCCACCGTGCGCCAGGCCGCGCAGGGCTACTACGAGCTCGAGATCGGCGCGTCGGGCCAGGTCGTCTGGGTACCGCTCACGCAGGTAACGCCGCAGCTGTAGATTTTCGGCACCCGGTGCGTGATGCGCGGCGCTCGGCGCAGTGATCGGGCGGGGGCCCGTGGTGCGGGCGTTCCAGAGATCCGGGCGCGGTGCGTGGTGCGGAGCGTTTCCAGTGATCGGGCGGGGGCGCGTGGTGCGGGGCGTTTCCAGAGATCCGGGCGGGGCGCGTGTAAGATTTTCGGCTGCCACCGTCACACTTCGCGGCGTCGATCCTCCACCCTCTAGCCATGGGTGATCCCCGCGAGCGATCTCCGGACGATGACGTCGCGCTGGCCCGATCGGCCTTGGCGCAGCGCGATCTGAAGCACGCGCTCCATCACATCGGCTGCGCGCTCACCCACGATCCGATGCACCGCGAGCGGATGATGATCCTGAACGAGATCATCGCCGCGTCGCCCGATCCGATGGCGCTGGTCGAGCTCGAGGGCGAGGCCAGCTTCGTCGACGCCGCGAACAAGGCGTACATCCTGGCGTGGATGCGGCGCTGGCCCGAGGCGCTCGACCTCATCACCGACGTCGCCGAGGTCCGCCCCGACATCCCGTACATGATGTGGTGCGAGTGGTGGATGACCCAGCCCGGCGTGATCCAGTCGATGCCGCTGTCGCAGGTGGTGTCGGGCATCGTCGTCGACATCCTGAAGATCGCGTCGTCGTGCCCGACGCCGACGCCGAAAGACGATCCGCGCCTGGTCACGCTCGAGAGCGGCGCGCGCATCCTCGCCGCGTTCCGCGCGATGCATCCGGCCGAGGGTCTCCTGTGGTTCGGCAGCTCGATGGTGGCGCGACGCCTCGGCGTGCCGGGCGAGGCGCTGGCGTTCGCGCAGCAGGCCTACGCGATCGATCCGTCGTGGAAGAGCGCGATCGCGGTCGCCAACGCGCTGCGCGACGACGGCAAGATCGACGACGCCGCGGTGTGGTTCCGCCGCGCCCTCGGCCACGATCGCAGCGACGTCAGCGCTCACCTCGACCTCGGCGACATGTTGGTCGACGCCGGTCGCCTCGACGAGGCCAACCGCGAGTACGAGAGCGCGATCGTCAAGGAGGCCGATCAGCCGTGGGCGAGCGCGTCGCTCCTGTACCTGCGCTTCCTGCGCAACCGCGATCCCGGGACGCGGCTCGCGCTGTTGCGGCTCACCGAGGGCGACGAGCCGAACCCGCGGGCCCGGGCGCTGTGCGACCAGCTCGATCCACCGAAGCGCTACGTCAACCGGCTGCCGCATCCCGCCGACGCGTCAGCCAACGCGCTGAACGCGATCTTCGAAGAGATGTTCGACAACCCGGCCCAGCACCACGGCTCGACGGTGCGGCTGCGGCTGTCGCACGTCGAGTCGCCGAGCGTGGTCGCGGCGTTCTGGTTGCAGCTGGAGATGTGGGGCCCGCAGGTCGGCTTCGACTACCAGGTCGACAAGATCCAGACGCCGGATCCGCGCCAGCCCAAGGCCCAGGTGCCGTACGCGGTGTGGCGGTGGGACGGCACGCAGCCGCTGCCCGCGATCGCGCGCGCGCCCGAACACGTGACGCGAGCGATCCACGGCCTCGCGAGCGAGCCGTTCGCCCTCGACGTGTGGACGCCGCTCGCCGAGACCGTCGCCCGCGAGCTCGGCGGCAGCGCCGCGATCCCGCAGCTGCTCGGCACGCTGGTGTTTCCGCCGCGGCCGCCGGGCTCGAACTGGCGCGTGCTCGCGTGGGTGCAGCGCGCGCAGGTCGCGACCGCGCTGGTGATCGCCCACGGCGATCCCCACGTGCCGTGGGCCGGCAGCCCGCGGCAACAGGCGCTGTACTCGCTGCTCTACGGCCCCACCGACTGGACGACCGGCGCCGCGATCATCGCGCTCGGCGTGCTGGCGCGACGCGATCCCGCGATCCGCGCCGAGATCACGCAGGCGTTCGGCTGGCTGGCGTCGCAGATCCCCAGCGAAGGCTTCTGCTGCTGGGAGCTGCCGCTGGTCGCGACCTGGCTGACGATGCCCGACCTCGACGACGTCACCCGCCGCCGCCTCGACGATCACCAGCAGCGCGTCTTCGACGGCAAGACCGGCGGCTCGTCGGTCAACCTGTGTCAGCTCGAGGCCAAGCAGTTCGACCAGGCCGCCGAGGTCGCGGCGGCGCAGGCCGCGCAGCACCAGCTCGCGAGCGGTGGCGGCGGCGATCCCGATCCGGTCGTGTTCCCCGGCCAGCGGGTGCCGCGGCTGTCCGACTACGTCGGCCTCATGAAGGCCATGCAGACCGGCAACATGATGGGCGCGCTCAACCAGTACGGCCTCGACATGATGGGCTACTCGTCGGTCGCCACCGCCTGGGGCCAGAAGCTCGCC
>JAYTAJ010000788.1:0-3452 GCA_043737575.1 Myxococcales bacterium
GCGAGCTGGCGCTCGAGCGCCTTGGGATCGCGCAGCCAGGTCGCCACCAGGTCGCGTGACATGGGATCGGGGAGGATGTCTTCGCGATCGGCCTCGATGCCCTCGATGATGCCGCGCGCGACGTCGGCGGGGCTGGTCTTTGCCATCGCGAAGTCGCGCACCATGTCGGTGTCGATCGCGCCCGGGAAGACGGCGTGGACGCGGATGTGATGAGGTGCGAGCTCGCTGCGCAGGGACTGGGTGATCGAGTAGGCGGCGGCCTTGGCGGCGGAGTACGCGCCGATCGCGCTGCG
Source organism: Myxococcales bacterium (assembly GCA_043737575.1). Classification (GTDB taxonomy): domain Bacteria; phylum Myxococcota_A; class Polyangia; order Haliangiales; family Haliangiaceae; genus UBA2376. The sequence goes on from JAYTAJ010000788.1 coordinate 294, forward strand.
CGATCTCGCGATCGCGGGCGCCGGCATCGCGTATCTGCCCGACCTGCTGGTCGCCGACGATCTCGCCCACGGTCGGCTGCGCCGGGTCCTGCCGGCGTGGTCGTCGCCGCCGATCACCGCGTGGGCGGTGCATCGCACCGAGCTGCGCGGCGCGCCGCGGCTGCGGGCGTTCGTCGACGCGATGACGATCAGCTCGGGTGCGGGCAGCGCGCCGCCAGCGCCGCGAGCGCCTCGCCGGTGAGGCGCTGCACGGTCCACGCGTCCTGGGGCCGGGCGCCGAGCCGCGCGTAGAAGTCGAGGGCGGGCTGGTTCCAGTCGAGCACCGACCACTCGAAGCGGCCGTAGCCCCGATCGATCGCGATGCGCGCCAAGGTCGCCATCAGCGCGCCCCCGACGCCGCGGCCGCGCGCCGCGGGCTGCACGAACAGATCCTCGAGGTAGAGCCCGGGCCGGGCCAGGAACGTCGAGTAGCTGGGGAAGAACAGCGCGAAGCCGACCGCGGCGTCGCCGTCGTCGGCGATCAGCACCTCGGCCGCGGGCCGCGGGCCGAACAGCGTCGCCGCGAGCTGGGCCTCGTCGGCGACGACCTCGTGGGCCAGGCGCTCGTAGGCCGCGAGGTCGCGGATGAAGCCGAGGATGGTCGCGACGTCGGCGACGGTCGCGAGGCGGATCGCGGTCATGACAGCCGCCGTCCCAGCGATCGCGGCGCCGCGCTGCCGCCATCGGCCGACGGTGGCGGCGTGGTGTCGCGCGGCCCGCGGACCTCGGGCGGCGTCGCGCTGCGGCCGATCGTCACCTGCACGGTGCAGCCGAACTCCTCCTCGAACAGATCGCGCTTGCGCAAGAGCTCGGCGGTGTCGATCGGCCCGGCCGCGGTGCCGCTGGTGACCAGATCGAGCACGACCGCGGTGCCCGAGCGCGACGCGACCACGCCGTCGAAGCGCTGGCGGTGGCCGGAGTCGAGGCCGTCGGCGAGGCGCAGGAGCGCGAGCAGGCGGCGGGTCACCGTGCGCTGATCCTTCGGAATCGCCGAGTCGGCGATCAGCTTGCGGGCCTCGCTCGCGGACTTGCGGTGCGACCGCGCCAGCAGCGCGACGATCTCGCGGCCGACGCCGTCGAGCCCGGGGATGCGGCCCCAGCGGATCATGTACTCGCTGTGCTTGTGGTGGCCGCGGGTGTGGACGACCTCGCCGACGTCGTGCAACAGCGCCGCGACCTCGAGCAGGACGCCGAGCTCCTCGGGCAGCTGGTGCAGATCGCGGAGCTGGGTGAACAGCGCCCGCGCCAGTCGCCGCACCTGCTCGCCGTGGGTGGTGTCGTGATCGACCCGGCTCGCGAACATGCGGGCCGCGGTCACCAGCGCCTTGTCCTGGGCGCCGTGGATCGGTGCGTCGTCGGTGGCCTCGGCCAGCTCGAGCAGCAGGCCGTCGCGGATGCCGACCCCGGGCGCGACGAACCGCGAGATGCCGAGCTGCCGGCCGATCGTGACCAGCACCAGCGCGGCGACGCCGAGCACCTCGGCGCGATCGCGGCGCACGCCGTAGCGCTCCATGCGCCCCTCGATCGACAGGCTCAGGAGCTCGGGCAGGGCGCGCTCGATCGCGGCGCGATCGAAGCCGGGGATCGGGGCACCGTCGCCGAGCATGCGGGCCAGCGCCTCGGCGTTGCCGCCGCACGCCGCCGCGACGCCGAGCTCGCCGACGCCGGTCGCCATCACCGTCGCCGGCACGACGGTCTGCAGCACCGTCGCGGCGTAGCGCCGCACCATGCCGGCCTCGGTGTCGCCGATCGCGCCGTCGAGGCCGAGGGTCTCGAGCAGACGCACGGTGCCGATCGGCGCCGAGTAGCTGCGCCAGCGCCCGCGCGCCGGATCGTGGAGGTTGACCTCGAGGCTACCGCCGCCGAGATCGAGCACGCAGCGCGGCACCGCGGTGCGGCCGCCCGATCCGCTGGCGAACGCGTGGACCACCGCCTTGCGGATCAGGCGGGCCTCCTCGTCGCCATCGATGACGTCGAGCTCGAGGCCGGCCTCGTGGTGCAGCCGATGCAGGAACACGTCGCGGTTGTCGGCGGCGCGCACCGCCGAGGTCGCGACCGCGCGGTAGCGCTCGACGCCGTGGCGATCGAAGGTCTTGCGGAAGTTGCCGAACGCGGCGACCGCCTGATCGACGGTCGCGGGATCGATCTGGCCGCGGGTGAACGCGCCGTGGCCGAGGCGGATCGGCACCCGCTCGGCCTCGACCCGGGTCAGCCCGCTCGCGGTCAGCTCGGCGACCACCACGCGGATCGCGTTGGATCCGGCGTCGATCGCGGCGAGCATGGTCCGGGTCGGCACGGCCCGACGATCTGTATCACGACGCTCGCGTCGACCCGGCCCTCGTCCGATCCCCTCGCGTCAGCTGGCGACGCGCATGCCCGGCGCCTCGCGGCCGGTCGAGGCCACGTATTCCTCGTAGCTACCGCCGTAGACGTGGGCGCCGGCCGGCGACAGCTCGACCACGCGGGTCGCGAGCGCGCGCAGGAACTGGCGATCGTGGGAGACGAACACCAGCGTGCCCTCGTACTCGGTGAGCGCGTTGATCAGCGCCCGCTTGGTGACGATGTCGAGGTGGTTGGTCGGCTCGTCGAGGATGAGCAGGTTGGGCGCGTCGTACAGGAGCTTGGCGAGCGCGACGCGGGCCTTCTCGCCGCCCGACAGCACCCGGATCGGCTTGTCGACGTCGTCGTCGTGGAAGCCGAAGGCGCCGGCCAGGTTGCGCAGCGTGCCCTGGTTGGCGGCCGGCGCGTGATCCTCGAGCTCGCCGAGGACTGTCCGGTCTCCGGACAGTCCGTCCATGGTGTGCTGGGCGTAGTAGCCGAGCTGCACCGCGGCGCCGATCGTCACCGCGCCGTCGTCGGGTTGCAGCGCCCCCGCCATCATCTTCAGCAGGGTCGACTTGCCGGCGCCGTTCTCGCCCATCACCGCCCACCGCTCCTTGCGCCGCACCGTCAGCGTCAGGTGATCGTGGACGACCCGCGGGCCGTAGGCCTTGGTCAGCTCCTGGCAGCGCACGACGTCGTCACCCGAGCGCGACGCGGTCTTGAAGCCGAACTTGCGCTCGACGATGCGGCGCGGCGGCGCCAGCTTCTCGATCTTGTCGAGCTTCTTCACCCGCGACG
>JAYTAJ010000789.1:0-3449 GCA_043737575.1 Myxococcales bacterium
CAGGAGCCGGCGAAAGCTGGCGAGGGCGGCGCGCTCGGGCGACACGTAGAGCAGCGCCAGCTCGCCGCGCAGGAACGCCGCGATCACGTCGCGCTGGACGTCGTCCTCCTGCTGGCTGTGGATCGCGCCGGCCGCGACGCCGCGCCCGACCAGCGCGCTGACCTGATCGTTCATCAGCGCGATCAGCGGCGAGATGACGATCGTCGTGCCGCGCCCGGCCCGGAAGCCGACCACCGCGGGCACCTGGTAGCACAGCGACTTTCCGGCCCCGGTCGGCAGCAGCACCGCCGCGTCGCGCCCGGCGATCACCGCGGCGACGGCCTCACCCTGCCCGGCCCGAAAGCCGTCGTGGCCGAACACGCCGCGCAACACGTCGATCCCGGACTCCATGGCCCGCGCGTCCTACCACGCCCCTCCGACGTCGCCGAAAATGCAAAACGGCGTGACCCTCACGAGTCACGCCGTCTTCGTCACGCTGTTTTCGGCATTCGCCAACGTGACCCCGTGCGAGCAAGACCACGAGTGGTCGCGCCACGCACCGGGTGCAGAGATCAATGCTACTTCGCCTTACCGACGACGAAGAACTTCACCTGCGCCACCACGCCCGACGCCAGCTTGACGGCGACCTCGTACTTGCCGAGGGCCTTGATCGGCTGATCCATCACCACCCAGCGGTGGTCGATCTCGATGCCGGTCTTCTTCAGCTGCTCGGAGATGTCGCGGCTGGTGACCGAGCCGAACAGCTTGTCGTCCTCGCCGACCTGACGGTCGAACTGCAGGGTGACGGCGTTGATGCGCTCGGCGATGCCCTCGGCGCCCGCGCGCTCCTTGGCGACCTTGCGCGCGATCACGCGCTTATCGTGCTCGAGGCGATGGACGTTGGCGGCCGTGGCCGACACCGCCATGCCGTTCGGCACGAGGTAGTTGCGTCCGTAACCCGGACGAACCGAGACGAGCTCCCCGGCGGCGCCGAGGTTGGCGACGTCCCGGGTCAGGATGATCTGCATGGCCATGAGCTACTCCTCACTCCCCGCCGACCGTGATCGGCAGGAGGGCGAGCATGCGAGCGCGGCGGACCGCGGTCGAGATCGCGCGCTGGTGCTTGGCGCACGAGCCGCTGATGCGACGCGGCACCATCTTGCCGCGGTCGGTGACGAAGCTGCGGAGCAGCTGCGGGTTCTTGTAGTCGATGAGCGTCGTGGTCTCGGCGCAGAAGCGGCACACCTTGCGTCGGTTCATGCCACCGCCGCCGCCGCCGCGACCGCCCTTACCACCGCGGCGATCGTCGCCCTTGTCGTCCAGATCGTCTTCGCGCGACATGATCAGTTCTCCTTCTCGAAGCCGATGGGCGCCTCGGCGACCGGGTTCTGGTACTCGTCGTCGTCGTCACCGGACGGCGCCGAATCGCTGCGGGTGAGGAACATGTCCTCCTCGTCCGCGGCGGTGGTGGCGGCCTTCTCGTAGGACGCGTCGTCGATCTCGGTCGCGCGGGCCTCGAGGTCGATGCTCTCGTCGAGGCGGACCGTCAGGAAGCGGATGACGAGGTCGAGCATGCGCAGGTTGCGCTCGGTCTCCTCGACCACGCCCGCGGTCGCGAGGTAGCGCCAGTACAGGTAGATACCCTTGCGCTCCTTGGCGACCTCGTAGGACAGGCGACGCTTGCCCCAGTTGTCGACCTTCAGGATCTTGCCGCCCATCCCCTCGATGATCCCCTTGACCTTGCCGTTGATCTCCGCGACGCCGTCGTTCGCGGTGTTCGGACGAAGGATGTACACCATCTCGTACTCGCGCGACGTCCCGGGGGCGTCGCGGAGGCTCTGCAGTCTTGCCATCGGTAAGTTCCTCTCGGATTGTGCCCATCCACGCGGGATGAGCGAGGTGAGCGGCGGGTTCTAGCAGAGACCCTCCGGCAGATCAATCGGCGATGGCGGCGGCCAGCGCCTGGAGCTGGGCGGACTCGCTGGGCGGGCCCGCAGACGGCGCCAGGGCCACCACCGCGACGACGGTCGCGTCCTTGGGCAGACCGAGCGCGGGCAGGCACGCGGTCGCCGGGCCCCACAGGCTCTCGGGCTTGGCGGCGAGGCGCGCCGCGATCCAGTCGGCGTAGGGATTGGGATGGACCGGCGCGCCGGTCACCGACAGCACCCGCGCGGTGACGGCCTTCTTGCCGACCTTGGGGCCGAAGGCGTGGACCGCGATGCGCGGCGCCAGCACCGCGCCCGGCCGCTCGCCCTCGATCTGTTCGATCGCGATGCCCCAGACCTCGCCGTGGCGCGCGGCGATCGCGCGGCGACCGTGGTGGCGATCGCGCGGCCACCGCGCCGGATCGGCCGCGGCGAGGTCGAGCAGCGCGAGGATCTCGGCGGCGGTCATGCCGGCACCAGCGACGGCTTGCCGTTGTGCTCGTTCATCGCGGCGGCGACCCCGAGGCCGACCACCGCCTCGACGATGTCGGCGGCGCGCGCGAGCATCGCGTCGACGATCGCGGCCTGGGCCGCGGGGACATCGGTCAGCACCCAGCCCGCGACGTCCTTGTCAACGGCCTTGGCTCCGGGGCTGCCACCGTCGGCGGCGCCGGGCTTGGGGCCGGGCTTGCCGACGCCGATGCGGACCCGCGCGAAGCCGGCGCCCGCGCACTGCAGGACGATCGAGCGCAGGCCGTTGTGGCCGCCGTGGCCGCCGCCCGCCTTCACCCGCACGACGCCGAAGTCGAGATCGATCTCGTCGTGCAGCACCAGGGTCTCGGCGAGCTCGACGCCGTAGAACTTCGAGGCGCGCTGCACCGCGAAGCCCGACAGGTTCATGAACTCCATCGGCTGCAGCAGCACGACCTTCTGGCGGCCGCGCGGCGTGGTGATCACCCCGGTCGCGGTCGCGGCGCCGAGCTTGCCGCCGGCGCGCAGCTCGCCGAGCCCGTGGCGCGCGGCCACGAGGTCGACCGCCCGGAAGCCGACGTTGTGGCGGTTCCGGGCGTACTTGCTGCCTGGATTACCCAGGCCGACGATCATCCACATGTTCCTGCGGCCCCTTCGCGGACGGCTCCTCGCGGGTGCTACCCCGAAGTGCTCGCTGCGCTCGCACCTGCCCCACTTCGTCGCCTGCTCAGCGGCCTTGGGCTGTCGCCTGCGTCCCCGCGCCCTACTTCTTGGCGGCGGGCTTCGCGGCGGGTTTGGCGGCGGGTTTGGCGGCCGCCTTGCCAGCGGCGGCGGGCGCCGCCTTGCCAGCGGCGGCAGCGACGGGCTTGCCGTCCTTGCCGACGGCAGCGGCGGCAGCGACGGGCTTGCCGTCCTTGCCGAGCGCAGGCGCCGCGGCAGCCGCGGGATCGACCGCAGCCTCGGTCGGCTTGTCGACCTCGGGCGCCACGAGGCTGATGACGGCCTCGCGAGCGTTGGTGACCGCCTTCACGCCGTCGGGCAGCTTGATCGCGCCGACGTGGAGCACGTCACCGA
>JAYTAJ010000790.1:0-3444 GCA_043737575.1 Myxococcales bacterium
TGGTGACGTCGACGCTCCTGACCCTGCTGGTGCTGCCGACGATCTACGCGTGGATGTCGAGCCCGAGCCCGCAGCGCCCGTCCCCGGAGACGTTGGCGACCGCCAGATCGTGTAGAACTGTTGCGTAGTTGGTGCCTTGCGCGAGGTGGCGGGGCGAGGTAACCGAAGCTCCTATGAAGCAAGCGGTCGATGTGATCCCGGCCAACGTGATCCCGGCCAAGGGGAAGCTGGGGATCCTCCTGCCGGGCATGGGCGCGGTGGCGACCACCTTCGTCGCGGGCGTCATGGCGGTGCGGCGCGGGCTCGCCAAGCCGATCGGCTCACTGACCCAGATGGGCACGCTGCGCGTCGGTCCTCGCACCGAGGCGCGGTCGCCCGCGATCCGTGACTACGTGTCGCTGGCCGGGCTCGACGATCTGGAGTTCGGTGGCTGGGACATCTTCACCGACAACATGTACGAGGCGGCGATGCGCGCGGGCGTGCTCGAGCACAAACTCCTCGAGCAGCTCCGCCCCGAGCTCGAGCAGGTGAAGCCGATGCCGGCGGTGTTCGAGCAGGCGTGGGTGAAGAACCTGACCGGCCCGAACGTGAAGAAGGGCGCGTCCAAGATGGATCTCGCCGAGCAGATCATCGAGGACATCCGCCGCTTCCAGCGCGACCGCGGCTGCGATCGGCTGGTCGCGGTGTGGTGCGGCTCGACCGAGGTCTACCGCAAGCCGACCGCGGTCCACGCCACGGTCGCGGCGTTCGAGGAGGGTCTGCGGACTTCGTCGGAGGACATCGCGCCGTCGCAGATCTACGCCTACGCGTGCCTGAAGCTCGGCGTGCCGTACTGCAACGGCGCGCCCAACAACTCGGTCGATGTCGCCGCGATGCAGGAGCTGGCACGCGAGCACCGGGTGCCGATCGCGGGCAAGGACTTCAAGACCGGCCAGACGCTGATGAAGACGATCCTCGCGCCCGGCTTCAAGGCGCGCTTGCTCGGCCTCGCGGGCTGGTACTCGACCAACATCCTCGGCAACCGCGACGGCGAGGTGCTCGACGATCCCGAGTCGTTCAAGAGCAAGGAGGTCACCAAGCTCGGCGTCCTCGATCACATCCTGCAGCCCGATCTGTATCCGGATCTGTACGGCCACTACGACCACGTCGTGCGCATCAACTACTACCCGCCGCGCGGCGACAACAAGGAGGGCTGGGACAACATCGACATCGTCGGTTGGCTCGGCTATCCGATGCAGATCAAGGTCAACTTCCTGTGCCGCGACTCGATCCTCGCGGCGCCGCTGGTGCTCGACCTCGCGCTGTTCGTCGACTTCGCGAAGCGCGCCGGCATGCACGGCGTGCAGGAGTGGCTGTCGTTCTACTGGAAGAGCCCGATGACGCCCGAGGGCCTCTACCCGGAGCACGATCTGTTCATCCAGCTGATGAAGCTGAAGAACACGCTGCGCCACACCAAGGGTGACGATCTCGTGACGCATTTGTCGCCGGACTGACGGGGCGGCGCGGGGCGGTGGAGTGCCTCGCGCGGGCGGGGTCACGTGGCGCGGAGCGGTGGAGACGGGGGCGGTGGAGGCGTCGGCGGCTAGTCCTCGGTGAGGCCGAGGGCTTTCGGGGGTAGGGGCGGCGGCTTGGGATCGGAGACGCCGACGACCTCGAGGTCGTAGCTCAGATCTTTGTCGGCGAGCGGGTGGACCAGGCGCACGTCGATGTCGTCGCCGGTGATCTTCTCGATCGCGAGCACGACGTCGGCGCCGCCGTCGGCGCCCTTCGCGGTGAACCGATCGCCGGCCTTGAGCTTGGCGTCCTTGCCGAACTCGGCCTTCTTCATCTTCTTGACCGGGTGCAGCGCGGGGTTGCCGAACGCGTCCTTCGCCTTCAGCACGCCCGTCTTCTTCGCGCCCTTGTCGAGGCCGTCGATGAGCTTCTCGATGCCCGGCAGCATCGCGCCGCCGCCGTGGATGAACTCGACGACGCTCTTCTCGAGCGTGTCGCCGCCGACGACGGACAGGTGGATCTTCAGGCGAACCCTGACGCCAGCGCTGATCTTCACCGGCCGACGATACACCGCGCCGCGGCAGCGCTACCCCAGGGCCGGGACGGAACGACATTCGTGGCGGTGAAACGTGAAGCCGCGTTGACGGAGCGCGTCGAATCGCCGCGCAAGCACCCGGATGGAAACCGCTTCGGGTTTGTTGCGCCGCGGCACGGATCGCGCATAAAGAGGCTCTCGCCAAGATGTCACGTCCTCGCCTACACATCGTCGCGCTCGCGCTCGTCCTCGGCCTCGCGGGCGCCTGCGCCTCGCGCGGCCAACCCCACCTGAAGGTCATCTCGGTCGAGCAGTCGGCGCACCGCGCGCAACGTCTCGAGACCCGCCGCGACATGGTGCTGTTCGTCGAGGTCACCAACCCCGCAGCCCGCCCGCTGCGCCTGCAGCGCTTGCAGTACAGCTTCCAGTCGTCGGTGAAGGTCGCGGGCGTCGCGCCGATCACGGGCGAGGTGATCCTGTCGCGCACCGTCGAGGGCGGCGCCGCGGTCGTGGTCGAGGTGCCGCTCACGCTCGACGAGGCGTTGCCCGCGGGCGAGGAGATGACCCTCGCGGGTCGGCTCTACGCGACCCAGGACGAGCTGCAGCGCAGCTTCGACGTCTCGGCCAAGATCGACGCGCTCTGACGTCTGCGGGCGAGCGCCGCGCCTGCCCATCGGCGCGACCTATCCCCAGTCGGAGCGCCAGCGCGGCGACGATCGCCGTCGCTACTTCGCGATCGTCGCGGTCGGCGCGATCGCGAGCGCGGCGGTCTTGTCGTCGACCGCGCCGAGATCGACGTAGGCGCCGTCGACCATCACGACGTAGGGGCGATGCTCGAAGGCGAGGTTGCCCTTGCCGTCGTGGCGGACGATCTCGAGGAGGCCCATGCCGTAGCCCATCGGGCCGCGCGAGTAGTAGTGGATCTGCAGCGTGTACGGCGCGGCGGCGGCCTTGCCGCGGATCGTGAAGCACTCGGGGCCGTAGCCGGTGGTGACGTCCTCGTACAGATCGCCGCCCGACGCGAGGTGCTTCGACGAGTAGTAGGCGTGGTTGCCGCGGGCGTCGTTGATGTGGAAGTCGACGTCGTTGGCGTCGGTCTCCCAGTAGAGGACGAAGCGCAAGGTCGGATCGGTGGCGAGCTTGGAGCTGGCCTTGTGCAAGCGCGCGGTGATCGTGGCGCGCTGGCTGGCGTCGCGGGCGATCCACGCGGCGGCGACGATGCCGAGATCTTCGCGCAGGATGCGGACGCCGCCCTTGAAGCGATCGGCGGGGTAGGTCTGCGCGAGGCCGTGCTCGAGCGCGGCGAACGCGCCCGCCAGATCGTTGGCGCGGACCAGCTCCCACGCGAGGAGGCGGTGGCCGGTCAGGTGATCGGGGCGCTGCTCGACCGCGGTGCGGAGCGCATCGATCGCGAC
>JAYTAJ010000791.1:0-3441 GCA_043737575.1 Myxococcales bacterium
TCGCGGACCACGCCGACCCAGACGTCGTTGGCCGATCCCGACGCCGCGAGGAACCCGATCAGCGCGCCGCCCTCGGCGAGGTTGTCGATCACCGCCAGGTGGGTGTGGCCGGGCAGATCGTCCTCGCAGTCCTGCTCGGCCGCGAGCCACGTCGTCGCGGCGGCGATGTAGCGGTAGGCGCCGCCGCCATAGCCGGCGATCGGACAGGTCGTCGGCGGTGGGCCGTCGATCACGCGGGCGTCGATCGCGGTCGCGTCGAACGCGGCGGCGTCGATCGTCTCGACGGTGTCGCCATCGATCGCGGCGGCGTCGGGGTCGTCGTCGTCGTCGTCGCCGCCGTTCAGCCCGGGCCCGGGTTGGAACGCACAGCCGCCGAGCAGCGCCAGCGAGACAGCGATCGCGGTGCGCACCATCGCGCGATGCTAGCCGTCACGCAGGCCGATGTCGTTGCGGAACTGCATGCCAGCCAGCGCGATGCGATCGATCGCGGTGTAGGCCTGGGCCCGGGCGGCGGCGAGATCGGCGCCGCGGCCGGTCACGCCGAGGACCCGGCCGCCCGCCGACACCAGCTGATCGCCGCGCCGCGCGGTGCCGGCGTGAAACACCAGCACCGCGGGATCGATCGCGTCGAGGCCACCGATCGGATCGCCCGGGCGCGGCGCGTCGGGGTAGCCGGCGGCGGCGATCACGACGCACACGGCGGCGTGGTCGCTCCAGTCGAGCGTGCCGGTCGGCATCGCGCCCGCCGCGGCGCCGGCCAGCACCGCGCCGAGATCGCCCTCGAGCCGCGCCATCACCGGCTGGGTCTCGGGATCGCCGAAGCGGCAGTTGTACTCGAGCAGCCATGGCGTGCCGTCGCGATCGATCATCAGGCCGGCGTAGAGCACGCCGCGGTAGTCGATGCCCTCGGCGGCGAGGCCGGCCAGGGTCGGCTCGAGCAGCTCGACCCGCGCGCGCTCGACCATCGCGGCGTCGATCCACGCCGGGCTGACCGTGCCCATGCCGCCGGTGTTCGGACCGCGATCGCCGTCGAGGAGGGTCTTGTGATCCTCCGCGGGCGCGAGGATCTCGAGGCGCACGCCGTCGGTGAGCGCGAGGATCGACACCTCGCGGCCGGCGATGCGCTGCTCGATCACCAGGCGCTGCCCGGCCGCGCCGAACCGGCCGTCGAGCATCGCCCGCGCCGCGGCGCGGGCCTCGGCGGCGTCGGCCGCCACCACGACGCCCTTGCCGGCGCACAGGCCGTCGGCCTTCACCACGACCGCGCCACCCAGCCGGTCGATCGCGCGATCGGCGGCGGCGGCGTCCTCGCACACCGCGAACGCCGCGGTGCGGATGCCGTGGCGCGCGAACAGCTCCTTGCTCCACGCCTTCGACGCCTCGAGCCGCGCGCCCGCGGCGCCCGGACCGAACGTCGCCACCCCCGCGGCGCGCAGGCGATCGGCGAGCCCGGCGACCAGCGGCGCCTCGGGCCCGACCACCACCAGCTCGATCGCCTCGGCGATCGCCAGCGCCACCAGCGCGTCGTGATCGGTGACCGCCACCGCGACGCAGCGCGCGACCGCTTCGATCCCGGGATTGCCCGGCGCCGCGACGATCGCGTGACCGCTCGCGGCCAGGCGCCACGCCAGCGCGTGCTCGCGCCCTCCGCTGCCGACGACGAGGATTTTCATCAAGGCTCCTGAGTGCGCCGGTTCAATCGGTAGATCTTTGCGCGTCTTGGATGGGGGCCCCGCTGGGGGCATGACCCCAGCGGGGGAAGGGCTGGCGACAGCCCTTCCCATGAACTCAGTGCCTGAAGTGGCGGACGCCGGTGAACACCATCGCGAGGCCGTGCTCGTCGGCGGCGGCGATGACCTCCTCGTCGCGCACCGAGCCACCCGGCTGCGCGACCGCGCGCGCGCCCGCGGCGGCGAGGACGTCGACGCCGTCGCGGAACGGGAAGAACGCGTCGGACGCGACGACGCTGCCGATGAGGGCGGCGCCGGCCTTGCGCTCGCAGATCTTGACCGAGTCGACCCGGCTCATCTGGCCCGCGCCGATCGCGATCGTCGCGCCGTCCTTGGCGAACACGATCGCGTTGGACTTGACGTGCTTCGCGACCCGCCACGCGAAGCCGAGATCGGCCAGCTCGGCGGCGTCGGGCGCGCGGCGAGTCGCGACCTTCGCCGCGGCGACGTCGACCCGCGCGGTGTCGGCGGTCTGCACCAGCGCGCCGCCCGCGATCGATCGCACCGTCGCGATCACCGCACCCGCGCCCGCGGTCCAGTCGCCACCCGCCGCCACCAGCCGCAGGTTCTTCTTGCCGGCCAGCGCCGCGCGGGCGTCGTCGCTGAAGCCGGGCGCGATCACGCACTCGAGGAAGGTCTCGGCCAGGAGCGCCGCCAGCGCGGCGTCGACCGGCCGGGTCACCGCGACGATGCCGCCGAACGCGCTGACCGGATCGGCGGCGCGGGCCCGCGCGTAGGCGGCGGCGACGGTGTCGCCGAGCGCGACGCCGCACGGGTTGCAGTGCTTGATCACCACCGCGGCGGCTCGCGGCTCGGCCGCGAGCTCGAGGGCGAGGCCGAGCGCGGCGTCGAGATCGAGCAGGTTGTTGTACGACAGCTGCTTGCCGCCGAGGACCTCCGCGGTCGCGAGGCTCGGCCGATCGCTCGGCGTCGCCGGCCGCGCCTCGGCGTAGAACGCCGCGGTCTGGTGCGGGTTCTCGCCGTAGCGCAGGTCGTACAGCTTGTGCCACTGCACCGTCAGCGTCGTCGGGTACGCGGCCCGGGTCGGCGTCGCCGCAGGGGCGATCACCGCGTCGTCGGGGATCGCGCCGAGGTACGCCGCGATCGCGCCGTCGTAGGCCGCGGTGTGGGCGAACACCTTGCGCGCGAGCGCGAGGCGGCGCGGCGCGGCGATCGCACCGTCGCTCGCCGCCAGCTCGTCGAGCAGCGCCGGGTAGTCGTCGGGGTCGACCACGACCGTGACCCGCTCGTGGTTCTTGGCCGCCGAGCGCAGCATCGCGGGCCCGCCGATGTCGATGTTCTCGATCGCGTCGCCGAACCCGACGTCGGCGCGCGCGACCGCGGCCGCGAACGGATAGAGGTTCACGACCACCAGATCGATCGGCTCGATCGCATGGGCCGCGAGCTCGGCCTGGTGCGCCGTGGTCGCGCGGCCGAGCAGCCCGCCGTGGATGCGCGGGTGCAGCGTCTTGACCCGCCCGTCGAGGATCTCGGGCGCGCCGGTCCAGTCCGACACCTGGGTGACCGCGACGCCGGCCGCGGCCAGGGCCGCCGCGGTGCCGCCGGTCGACAGCAGATGCACACCTCGCGCTGCCAGCGCCCGCCCCAGCTCGACCACGCCGCGCTTGTCCGACACCGACAGCAGGGCGCGTCGGATCACGACCGCGCCAGGAACCGTTTCCGAAGGAAGTGATCGATGCATCGCGGTGAG
>JAYTAJ010000792.1:0-3440 GCA_043737575.1 Myxococcales bacterium
GCAGCAAGGTCAGCGCGCCCGAGGTCGACCACGCCTCGAGGGCGTCGTCGACACCGCCGACGTCCTCCGCGATCCCCGCGGGCGACAGCCGCGCGACCGCCGCGGTCACGGGACCCGCGAGCCCGCCGCCGTGGTGGTAGCGGATGAAGGTCCAGCCGCCCACCATCTCGACGCCGTCTCCCGCGAGCGGCCACTCGACGTGGCCCGCGGTCGCGCAGGCGCCCGACGTCGTCAGGCAGCGAACCGTGGAGCACCACATCCCGCCGAGCACCTGGCAGTACCGCACCGCGTAGCCGACGCCGTCGGTGGCGATCGCGGGCAACGACCCGAACGCGGTGCCGTCGATGGGCAAGGTCGTCTGCACGCCGTCGTCGTCGCGCACGAACCGCCAGTGGCCCTGGCTGTCCGGCTGGTACAGGGCGACGTGGAGCGCACCGTCGGGCGCGACGGCGCTGGCCGCGACGCTGGTCATGCCGTGGTTGCTGACCACCAGCGGGAAGTAGACGATCGACTCGACGCCCGCGATCAGATCGCGGCGAACGTAGCGCAGGGGCGTGTCGCGCCGCGTCGCCCAGTCGCCGCGGAACTGCCAGCGCACCGCGACGGGCGCGCACGCGCGGTCGACCTCGATCGACGCGCCGCTGCCGTGCCACTCGCGCAGCGCCTCGCCGCCCGGGCAGCCGGGCGCACCGTCGGTCGACGCGTAGTACGCGCCCGTGCTGGTGAGCCGACCGAAGCGCGCACCCTGCACGGGCCCGACGATCGCCTCGCTGTCGTCGCCGCGATCGCGCACGCGCACCGTGCCCGCGAGATCGACGTAGAGGACGCGGGTCGCGTCGACGTCGAGGACGTCGCCGTCGACCTCGGCGACCGTCACCAGCACGACGCTGGGCCCGGCCACGGCACCGCCCGCGACCGCGGCGATGACCGCGGCGGCGACGACGAGCGAGCGAGCCGAGCGCGCCATGGGAGCTTGGAGACCGAGCGCGTCGCCAGCGTTCAGTCTATCCTGGCGCCCCGCGTGCTGGTCAGCGTCACCGTCCCGACCTGGAACCGCGAGGATCGCCTCGCGGCGCTGCACCAGCGGTTCGCGCAGCAGACCTGGGGCGGCGAGCTCGAGCTGGTGATCCTCGACGACAGCGACGCGCCGTCGCCGTACTTCCGCGAGGTCCGCGACGAGCGGGTGACGTACGTGCACGCGCCGACCCGCGCGACCATCGGCGCCAAGCGCGATCGCCTGCTGGCGCTGGCGCGCGGCGAGATCCACCTGCACTTCGACGACGACGATCTGTACGCGCCCGACTACGTCACGCGGACGCTGGCGCACCTGGGCGAGCACGACTTCTTCACCTACAGCGCGTGGCACCTGTACCGCGAGTCGGATCGCTCGGTGTGGCGCTGGGACACGCGCAAGCTCGCCGATCGCCACTACGTCGTCGAGGGCCCGGCGCTGCCGGCGCGCCAGCTCGCGCTGTACGATCACCTGCAGTCGGTGGAGCGTCGGGCGGCGTGGCTGCACCGCAACCAGTGGGGCTACGGCTTCAAGTACGCCTACCGCCGCGACGCCGCGCACGCGGTCGGCTTCGCCGATCTCCGGCACGGCTCGGACTACGAGCTGGTGCGCGGGCTGATCGAGCGCGGCGCGTCGCTGCGCGCGGCGCCCGACGACGACGGCGTCGCGATCCACGTCATGCAGCCGACCAGCACGTCGCGCTGCTTCCCGCAGGCCCGCGTGCCCGAGCACCTGGCGCGCCGCCTGGTCGCGCTGCCGAGCGACGCCCTCGATCCCGCTTCGGCGTAGACGGCGGCCCGGCTCCGGTCGTAGGGTCGGGGCATGCGGCTCCTGCGCGCGTGTGTCTTCCTGTGCTTCGCGCTCCTCCTCGCGGCCTGCGGCGCGACCGCGTCCGGCGACGACGACGATGACGACGACGGCGGCCTCCCCGCCGATGCCGGGGTCGATGCGCCGATCGATGGCCCGCCGCCGCCGACCCCGGTCCGCTTCGTCATGCTCGGCGACACCGGCGAGGGCAACACCACGCAGTACGAGGTCGCGGCCGCGATCAAGACGGTGTGCGACGCCGCGGGCGGCTGCGACTTCGCGCTGCTCCTCGGCGACAACATCTACGACGACGGCGTCGCCAGCGTCACCGACTCGCAGTGGCAGACCAAGTTCGAGATGCCGTACGCCAACCTCGACCTGCCGTTCTACGCGGTGCTCGGCAACCACGACTACGGCGGCCAGCTCATCATCGACGCGCCCGGCGTCGGCAACGAGTGGGACAAGGGCCCGATCGAGGTCGAGTACACCGAGCTGTCGGACAAGTGGGTGATGCCCGACACCCACTACACGCTGAAGGTCGGCAACGTCGGCATCATCGCCGCCGACACCAACTCGATCCTCTGGGACAACAACACCCACGGCGATCAGCGGGCCTGGTACCCGACGGCGCTGATGGAGCTCGAGGGCACCGACTGGAAGATCTTCGCCGGTCACCACATGCTCCGCTCCAACGGCCAGCACGGCAACGCCGGCAACTACGAGGCGCCCGAGCTGTTCGGCATCCCGATCCCGAACCCGCTGCCCATCGTCGGCGGCGGCGATCTCCTGGACTTCTTCGACGAGGTGGTGTGCGGCACCGTCGACCTCGCGATCTCGGGCCACGATCACAACCGGCAGTGGCTCAACGAGCCGTCGCGGCTGTGCGGCGCCGAGCTGATCGTCAACGGCGCGGGCGCCAAGCTCACCGACCTGCAGGATCGCGGCAACGCGGTCTTCTGGGAGGACGATCAGGAGGCGGGCTTCCTGTTCGTCGAGGTCGTCGGCAAGCGCCTGACCGGCCGCTTCTACGGCAAGGACGGCGGGCTCGACTTCGAGCGCACGCTGATGAAGCCGTAGCGACGTCTACGCCTTCGCCGAGCGCTTGTCCCAGCGGGCGCGGGCCTTGGCGAGCTCGCCCTCACGGGTGCGCGGCTCGCCGCGCGGCTCCTCGAGGTCGGCCAGCAATTGTGTCGTGATTGCGGCGATCGCTGCGACCGCGGCGTCGAACGCGGCCTGGTTGGCCTGCGAAGGCTTCGTGCTGCCGCTGACCTTGCGCACGTACTGCAGCGCCGCGGCGTCGACCTCCTCGGGGCTGGTCGGCGGATCGAAGTAGTGGAGGACGCGGATGTTCCGGCACATCGCGCAATCCTAGCGCGGCGCCGCGCCTACCCCAATGCGCCCTCAACTCGTCCGTCGATAGGGCGATGATGGACCGTGGTCTCACTTCGAGCGTGGCGATCGATAGCGGTGGTGGTCGTGGTCCTCGCTGCAGCGGAGCCGGTCGCGGCGGCGCCATGCGTCACCACCGGACCGGCCTTCGTCGTCGACGGCATCACCTGCCAGCTGGCGGGCGTCCACACCTTCACGTCGGTGAGCCTCGTCAACGGCGCGATCGTCCAGG
>JAYTAJ010000793.1:0-3439 GCA_043737575.1 Myxococcales bacterium
GCGGAACTTGGTCAGGAACCCGAGCATCGGCCACGCCGCGGCCTCGCCGAGCGCGCAGATCGTGTTGCCGGCGATGCCGTGGGCGATCGACGCCAGCAGATCGAGATCGCTCGGCTTGCCCTGGCCGAAGGCGACGCGACGCGCGACCTTCTCGAGCCAGCCGGTACCCTCGCGGCACGGCGTGCACTGGCCGCACGACTCGTGGGCGTAGAACTTCATGATGCGCCACACCGCCATCGGGATGTCGGTGGCGTCGTCCATGACGACGATGCCGCCCGAGCCGGCCATCGTGCGCAGGTTGCGGCCGCCGCCGAGATCGAGCAGCTGGCCGTCGCGGACCGCGACCGGCCTGATGCGCTCGTCGGTCATGAGCGCGTCGAACTCGCTGGCGACGTCGAGTTCGTCCTCGGACATCGGCGGCATCGACGTGCCGCCCGGGATGACGGCCTTGACCTTGCGGCCCTTCCACACGCCGCCGCACACCTCGTCGATGATCTGCCGCATCGTGATCGTCATCGGCAGCTCGTAGACGCCGGGCTTGTTGACGTGGCCCGACACGCAGACGATGCGGGTGCCGCCCGAGCGACCCGGGCCGAGCGCCGCGAACCACGCCGCGCCCTTGTCGACGATGAACGGCACGTTCATCAGGGTCTCGACGTTGTTGACGATGGTCGGCGCGTCGAACAGGCCCTTGATCGCGGGGAACGGCGGCTTCAACCGCGGCTGGCCACGCTTGCCTTCGAGGGAGTTGAGCAGCGCGGTCTCCTCGCCGCAGATGTACGCGCCGGCGCCGCGATGCACCGTGAGCTGGCACTCGAAGGCCGAGCCCAGGATGTTCTTGCCGAGGTAGCCGCGCGCGTACGCCTCCTCGACCGCCTTCACCAGCACCGCGTACTCGCGCATCATCTCGCCGCGGATGTAGATGTAGTTGTGGGTCGCGCGCAGCGCGTACGCCGAGATGATCATCCCCTCGATCAGGAGGTGCGGATCCCAGTACATCAGCTCGCGGTCCTTGCAGGTCCCGGGCTCCGACTCGTCGGCGTTGCAGACCAGGTGGACCGCCTTGGCGTCCTTGGGCACGAAGCCCCACTTCACGCCGGTCGCGAACCCGGCGCCGCCGCGGCCGCGCAGGTTCGACGCCTTCACCTCGGCGGTGATGTCCTCGGGCTTCATGCCGAGGGCCTTGCGCAGGATCTGATAGCCGCCCTGCTTCTCGTAGCCAGCGAGGGTCTTGGCCTCCTCGCTGCCGAACCGCGCGGTGACCAGCTTCGGGCTGTCGCGCCAGGACTTGTCGGCCATCACACCACCTCGCCTTCGGGCCGCGGGGTCTTGCGGAGCTCCTCGAGGATCGCGTCGACCTGACCGGGCTCGACGTCGAGGAAGTAGCGAGTGCCGCACACGATCGCGGGCGCGTTGGCGCAGACCGCGATGCACTCCTCCTCGATGATCGTGAAGTGACCGGCGGTGCCGCCCTTCTTCACGCCGAGCTTCTTCTCGAACGCGGCGAGGACGTCGTAGGCGCCGCGCAACATGCACGAGATGTTGGTGCAGATGCGCAGGACGTTCTGCCCCGCGGGCTCGCGGCGGAACATCGTATAGAAGGTGGCGACTCCGTAGACGTGGGCGTACGGCAGGTCGAGCGTGCGCGCGACCAGCTGCAGCGCCTCGTCGGAGAGGTAGCCATGTTCCTTCTGCGCGAGGTGCAGCGCTGCCAGGACCACCGGTTGGGCAGTCGGGTAGCGCTCGCGGAGCGCGGTGATCTTGTTCTGGGCGTCGGCGGAGAATTCGAGTGACATCGGCCAGTTGCCCTCTGCCCGGGGGGGCGAGCGGCCGCGAACATACGGACACGCCGATCACCAGTCAAGAGAGCGCCCCGCCAAGTCGGACGCGGCCGCGAGATCGCCCGTCGGCCGACCGGCTGTGATACCCACGCGCTCCCGCATGGCCGAAGACGCGACCACGCCCGATCCCAGCGAGCTGACCCGCATCGAACAGATCGCGATCCGCCTCGCTGCCGCCACCAACGAGCACCCCATCGGGCAGTTCCTCCAGGATCGGTTCCTGCGAGGCGTGACCTACCCCTGGGTCCGCCTGGCCCTGGCCCAGCGCAGCCTGTTCGAGGGGCTCGACGACGTGGTCGCGCTGCGGCCGTCGCGCGGCGTGCTGGTCGCGTCGAACCACCGCAGCTTCTTCGATCAGTACGCGATCCTCCTCGGGCTGTACCTCACCGGCGCGCCGTGGGTGAAGCGGATCAACTTCCCGGTCCGCGCCACCTTCTTCTACGAGCACCCGCTCGGGATGCTGGTCAACTGGGGCGTCGCCGCGGGCGCGATGTACCCGCCGGTGTTCCGCCAGCGCGAGCGATCGGTCGCCAACAAGGCGACGGTCGAGAAGCTGGTGGCGATGCTCGATCTGCCCGGCACCGTGATCGGCCTGCACCCCGAGGGCACCCGCAACAAGGGCGACGATCCCTACGAGATGCTGCCGGCGATGCCCGGGATCGGCCAGATCGCGCTGCAGGCCAAGCCGCTGTCGATCCCGATCTGGATCGGCGGGCTCGAGAACGACTTCATCGGCGAGTTCCGCACCAACTGGAAGCCCGGCATCCGCCGCGTCCGGCCGGTCATCGCGGTGTTCGGCAAGCCGATCGACTACTCCGAGTTCCTGACCCAGAAGCCGCGACCCGCGCTCTACAAGAAGTGCGCGGACCTTTTCCGCAACAAGATCCTCGAGCTGTCGGTGCGCGAACGCGAGCTGCGGGCCCAGTGCATCTCGGGCGAGATCACCGACGACGATCCGCGCTGGCTCTGCAACCGCGAGCACTACAAGCTGTACGCCGCGGCGCGGCCGTAAGCTCAGAACGTCGCGCCGACGGTGAACAGCAGGTCAAGATCGATCGCGGTGAAGCCGAAGGCGCCCGTGAAGCCACTGGCACGACCAATCGTGATCGGATAGTCTCGGCGCACTTCGCCGTGGGATCCACGGTTGGGCGGCGAGGAGGAGGACTGGATGACCCGGAGGAAGCAGATCTCGCGTCACGCGCCGCGGCTGGTGGCGGTGCTCGCGTGCGCCCTCGTGTGCGGGCCGGCCGCATCGCGCGCGGGCGACGATCCCGACAAGCGGCGCGATCTGATCGGCCGCATCGACGCCAAGGTCGACGACCTGGTCGAGGCGCTCGAGGACGTGCCCGGCGATTCGAGCGAGCGGCCGATCGACAACGCCCACGCGCTGGCGGCCGAGATCAAGCGGCTGTGCGACGAGCTCGACGACGTCGCGGGCGACGATCGCGACGCCCAGCGGATCGCCGATCAGTACACCGACGATCTCGACGAGCTGCTCGGCGTCGAGCGCTACCTGCGCGACCTGAAGCGCAACCAGCACCACGCCGCCCCCGAGGCCGCGCAGTGTACCGAGCGCGAGCGCGCGCTGGTCAAGCAGG
>JAYTAJ010000794.1:0-7848 GCA_043737575.1 Myxococcales bacterium
GAGTACGGCAACACCTTCGGCGTCCTCAGCGGCGGCGACAGCAAGCTGCCGTCGGCGGCCGCCCTCGCCGCGGTCGAGCCGTGGCGCGAGCTGGCGCGCTACTCGATCGTGTGGGGCGTCGGCGTGCTCGCGGTCCCGGCCGCGATCTACCTGGCGTGGCGCCGCCGCCTCGGGCCGGAAGAGCGGGCGCTCGCGGTCGGCGCGCTCGCGTTGTCGCTGCTCGCGCTGCGCTACACCTCGGGCCGCTTCGGCACCCACTACCACCTGCCCCACGTCGTCCTCGGCGCGTGGCTGGTCGCGCGCGCGACCCACGCGCTGCTCGAGGCCCGCCCGAAGGTCGGCGTCGGCCTCGCGATCGTCGTCGCGATCGCCGCGCTCGCCCTCACCGCGCGCGCCCTCCGCTTGGTCCGCGCCCTGCCGCCCGAGCGCGAGACCACCGTCGGTGCCCAGCTCGCCGCCGCGGCGCCGCCCGGCACGCGGGTCGTGGTGCGCGCCCGCGCCGAGCGGTGGAACGTCGAGTGGCGCACGCCGAACAACTTCGAGGACCCTCGGGTCTTCTACCTGTCGCGCACCAAGGGCTGGGTGCTGCCCAACGACGAGCCCGGCGCGGCGCGGCTCGCGTCGTACGCCGCGCGCGGCGCGCGCTTCTACGCCCACGTCACTCAGATCGTCCCCGACGCCGAGCTGACCGCGTGGCTCGCCGCGAACGCGACGCTCATGTCCGAGACCGCCGACGGCGCGATCTACGCGCTGCGCGTGAAGTAGTAGCCGCTGTACGCGTCGAGATCGCGGCCGCGGGTGAACGGGATCTCGCAGTGCGTCTCCCGGTTCGTCCAGTCGTCGACGACGCGGTAACCCAGCGCGGTCACGCTGCCGACGAACTGATCGCGGTTGTCGATGCGGTACGGGTGGAACGCGCGGCCGGTCGACTGCACCGTCACGAACGACGGTCCGTCGCCCAGCGGCATCTTGTTGACGATCAGGTGCCGCGGCAGCGGGCCGATGCGCGGGAGCAACGCGGCCAGCGGCTCGTCGACGTACTGCAGCGACCCCGCCGCCAGGAGCACGTCGCACCCGCGCGCGTCGAGCACGTCGGTGGTGAACTCGAGGCCAGCGCTCGGTCGCTCCTTCGCGATCTCGGCGCCGACCTTCACGATCGCGGGCACGTCCTCGACCAGCCACCGCAGCCCGGGCTGGTAGTCGAGGTACTGGCGCCAGCCGTGATACGAGACGCCGACGTGGCCGCCGAAGTCGAAGACGAACGCGTCGGGCTTCGCGCGCAAGATCTCGCGCAGCCAGAACAGCACCGCGTAGTCGCTCTGACACGCCTTGTCCATGCGCAGGCGATACAGCCCGGCGAGGGCGGCGTGGTCGTAGCCGATCGGATGGCCGGGTGGGATCGACGCCTCGGCCTCGGCGAACGTCGCGTACACGCCGCGAAACCGATTGGGCGGCCGCCGCGCGAAGCTGCGCGCGTAGTCGGCCTCCAGCACCTGCCCCACGCCCGGAATCCGCCACGCGTGGCGAGCGATGCGACTGCCGAGATCGATGAGGCCCACGCCCGCATCGTAACCCGCTCCCGGTCCCGGCCGCGCCACGCGCCGACCTGACGCGGTAGAGTTCGACCATGACGATCGAGATCCGCTACTGCGTGGTTTGAAACTACCGGCCCTCGGCTGCCCGTGCGGCGGTCGCGATCCGGCGAGTGCTCGGCGCCGAGTCCAAGCTGGTCTCGGGCGGCCGCGGTGAGTTCACGATCTGGGTCGACGGCGTGAAGGTGTTCGACAAGGTCCGCTCCGGCGACTTCCCGTCGGACGACGAGGCGATCGCCGCAGTGCGCAGCGCGTCACCGTCACCGTGATCGGCCGAGGCGATCCCAGAGCGTCATCGCCCGCGCCGCCAGCGCCAGGCTGATCGCGGCGAGCACCCAGCCCGCGATCAGATCGACGAAGTAGTGCTGGCGCAGGTACAGGGTCGCGAGCTGGAGCAGCACGACCGCGGGGACGAAGCCCCAGAACACCAGGCGCGGGCGGCTCGGCCACAGCGCGGCGCCGTGGTGGCGAGCGTGGACCAGCGCGAGGGTCGAGATGCAGGTGTGCATCGACGGGAACGCGTCGTAGGTGATCTGCTGGAGCCGGGCCCACGACGCGCTCGACCACTCGTAGAAGCCGTAGCCGCGCAGGGGCTCGCCAAAGTCGTAGACGATGTCGGGCGAGTGCGCGGGCACCAGCAGGAACACGACGAAGCCGAGGTGGAACGCGATGAGCAGCGCCAGCGCGGCGCGGCGCAGCGCGCGATCGTGGCCGCGGGCGTAGAGCGTGACCAGCACGATCAGCGGCAGCACGAACATGAGCGCGTAGGCGAACGCCAGCAGCTCGGTGAGCCACGGCGTCGCGAACTGCTGCAGCCACCACGCCGGCGACACGCCGAAGATCGCCTCGTCGGCGCGCTTGAGCTGCGCGTGCTGATCGCGCGACGCCGGGATCAGCAGCAGCACGCCACGCAGCGCGCGGTAGCACAGGTAGAGGATCACGAACGGCGTCCACACCCGCACCGCGCGCAGCTGGGTCGCGACGAAGCGGCGGCGATCGCCCGGCGCGCGCCCGAGGAGGAGCGGGCTGCGGACCAGCGCGGTGGTGCCGAGCAGCGCCGCGCCGAGGAGCAGGTACGGCGTGATCGTGTCGGTCGGCACCGCGAGCTGGCCGCCGAGCTGCACCGCGACCGCGCTGAAGCCGAGCACGGCCAGCGTGGTGAGCACGCCGTCGGGGCCGAGGGCCAAGGCGACGCGGGTCCAGATCGACGGCGTGATCATGCGGCCGAGAGCTGATCGCCGTCGCGGTGGTACGACAGCGTGATCTTCGCGGCGTCCTGGCCGCCCGACGCGAGGCGGGTGCCGCGCAGGCCGCGGGCCAGGGTCGCGGCGGCGTCGACCAGCGAGATGCCGGCGATCGCGCCGACCACGCCGAGCCAGCGAGCGCCGCGCGCGGCGGGCATGTCCTGGCGGCCGATCGATCGCACGCTGAACACGAAGCGCGTCGCCAGCACCGCGAGCGGCACCACCGGGCCGAGGTTGCCGAGCGGCGCCAGCGCGGGGAGATGGGTGCGCATCAGGTGCGGCGTGATCTCGCAGGTGTCCTCGCCGCGCAGGAGCCGCAGCTTCACCAGCTCGGCGAGGCGATCGGGGAAGCGGTGGATCGTGCGCGCCGCGGGCACGAAGGTGATCGGGATACCGGCGCGCTCGAGCCGCGTCGCCATGATCTGGCAGTGGCCGCGGTACATGTCGTGGGTGGCGTAGCGGTGGACATCGAACACGCCGCGGCGGAACCCGACGTTGTTCGCGTAGAAGTTGCGGGTGAAGCCGGCCTGCTTCTGGAAGTACATGAAGTCGATCGTCGACGCCGCGGTGCCGAGGACGTCGGTGCGGTAGGTGGTGCGGCCGGCGACGATCTGGACGCCGTCGTCGGCGAACGGCGCCAGGAGCTCGTCGAGCCACTGCGGCTCGGGCCAGCAGTCGGCGTCGGCGAACACCACGACGTCGGCGGTGGTCGCGTCGAAGCCGACGTTCTTGGCGGCGTAGTAGTCGGTGTCGGGTGCGAGCTCGATCCAGCGGATCGCGACGCCGGCGGCGCGGTCGAGGTGGCGGCGCGCCTCGAGCGGCAGGCCGTCGTGGGTGACGACCAGGTGGGCGAGCGCGGTGAGCGGCCGGGTCTGGGCGCGCAGCCGCGCGAGCAGGCGCTCGAGGCTGGCGACGGTGCCAGCGACGTCGGCGCCGCCGCCGGTCAGGTTGTTGGTCTCGAGCACCAGGGCGTGGGTCGTCATGTGGTTCCTCCTCGTGAGCGTTGCGGGATGAGCTGGGTGATGGCTTCGACCCATCGGGTCTGGATGCGCTGCACGGCGAGCCGCGGATCGGGCCGCGGCCCGACCTCGGCGAGCTCGGCGATCGCGGTGGCGAGGTGCGCGGGCAGGTCGGCGCCGAGGCCGACCACGCGGTGGTTGCCGTCGAGGAGCGCCAGGTTCTGGCGCTGCTCGGGCTGCGCGGTGGCGAGCGCGATGAACGGCACGCCGAAGGTGCGGACCTGGCCGAGCGCCGCCATCCCGGGCGCCGACACGAACAGATCGCACGCCGCGACCGCCTCGATCAGCGCGCGATCGCGCGCGACCCAGCCGGGTCGATCGGCGAAGCCCTCGCCGACCGCGTGGACGGTATAGCCGGCGTCGATCAGCGGCCGCTCGAGCGCCGCGGCGAGGGCGGCGTCGCGGAAGTACGGGTTCAAGTAGAGCACCGCGAGGCGGCCGTGATCGGGCACGCCGAGCGCGGCGCGGACCGCGGCGCGATCGCGCCGCGGCATCGCGATCAGCGGCGGCAGGCGGACCGTGCCCTCGGGCGGTGGCCCGGCGCTGAGGCTGTGCTCGATGCGCGCGAAGGAGCGGCGCAGCGCGGCGCGGATCGCCTCGGCGTAGAGGCCGCGGCCGCCGAACTGGTGCTCGACGGCGTGGCGCAAGGTCTCGCCTTGCAGCTGCACCAGGCGCTCGCGCATCGGGCCGTTGCCGAGCGCGGCGACCAGGAGCGCGGGGTGGAACGAGTCGTTGACGATCAGCGCGGCGCCGCGGGTGTAGTCCTCGAGCCAGTTCAGATCGCGGCGGCACCGTGTCGGCAGGGTCAGGTACGCGGCGAAGCGGAGGCCGGTGCGGGCCTTGCGCAGGTTCTGCTGGCCGTCGAAGACCACGCCGAACTCGTGGGACAGGACCTCACATGGCGCGCCGAACTCGCCGACGAACGCGGCGCCCGCGGTCGAGGTCGTCACCAGATCGACGTCGACGCCGGCCTCGCCGAGCAGCGTGCGCATCAGCTGCGCCCGCATCAGGTGGCCGCGGCCATCGGCGACCGCGAGCCAGACGATGCGGGGCCGCGGGCGCGGTGCGACGAGCGGTTCGAGATCGACGCGACGCTGGGCGATCATCTGCACGGGGTCGGACCAAGCAACCAGCGTGCCTCGCGTGCGATCGCGCAACGTCGCGGCCCTGGCCGCGCCGACGTGGTGATTCTTCGACGGCGCTGACCAAGCGCGCGGCAGTCGCTACCGATCGGCGTACGGATCGTAGGCGCTGCCGGTCCCGCTACCGCTGCCGCTACCGCTACCGCTACCGCTGCGCGGGGGCGTGTCGGTGCCGCTGCCACGACGTGGCGGCGTCCTGCGGATCGGGGCCGCGACGCCTGCGTCGATCGCGGCGGTCGCAGGTGCGGCGTCGATCGCCGCAGCGCCCGCGTCGATCGGTGGGGAGGCCGCGTCGAGCGGCGGTGAGGTCGCGTCGATCGGCGCGGCGGCGGCCCGCGGGTCGCCGTCCGGGCGGGTCGCGATCACCGCGGTCACGATCGCCCCGATCACCACCGCGATCGCAGCGACGGCGCTCCGCCCGCCGCGCCGCCGCGGCATCGGCGCCAGCGACTCACCCGCGCTGCCCTGCATCGTGGTCGCGCCACCACCGCCGACGGTCGCGGTCGCGGGCCGCTCGCTGATCGCGCGCTCGATCGCGGTCGGCGTCGGCGGCGGCGTCGCGAGGATCGTGTCGACCGTCGCGCCGAGCTCGGCCATCGTGCCGATCCGCGCGTCGACGTCCTTCGCCAGGCACCGCGCGGTCAGCGCATCGATCGCCGCGGATCCCTCGGCCGCGACCGCGCTGACCGCAGGCGCCGCGACGGTCAGGTGCGACGCGATCAGATCGCCGGGCGTCGCGCCGATGAACGGCGGCCGGCCGGTCAGCATGTGGAACAGCACGCAGCCGAGCGCGTAGACGTCGGTGCGATGATCGACGCCGCCGGCGCCGCGGCACTGCTCGGGCGACATGTACGCGGGCGTGCCCATGATCATCCCGGTCTGGGTCCGCGCGTGGGTGCCGTGATCGTCGCCGACCAGCTTGGCGATGCCGAAGTCGAGGATCTTCACCCGCTCGCCGACCAGCGGATCGGGCACGAGGTAGATGTTGTCGGGCTTGAGATCGCGGTGGACGATGCCCGCGGCGTGAGCCGCTGCCATCGCGGTCGCGCACTGCCGCAAGATCCGCAGCGCCCGCGGCGCCTCGAGCCGACCGGCCTGGGCGATCGCCTGCGCCAGGGTCTCGCCGCGCAAGAGCTCCATCACCAGATACGCGCGGCCCTCGTGCCAGCCGAAATCGTAGACGGTGACGATGCTGGGATGATCGATGCGCGTCGCGGCGCGGGCCTCGTCGAAGAACCGCTGGACGATGCTCTTGCTCTCGGAGCACGCGGGCCGCAGCACCTTGATCGCGGCGGAGCTGCCGATCAGCACGTGGGTGCCGAGCCAGACCTCGCCCATGCCGCCAGCGCCGAGCCGCGCGGTGATCTGGTAGCTGCCGAGGCGCTCGCCGATCACCAGAAGAACCAATCGACGCCGACCAGCGCGTTCACGGTCGTGGTGGGCACCACCAGCTCGACGTGGACGGCGAGCTCGAGCGGCATCTTGCCAGGGCGCACGATCGCCGGGCTCGCGCGCACCGAGAACCGCTTCTCGGTGGTCGCGACGTCCTGGTAGCTCGGCTTCAGCTGATCGATGCCCGCGCCGAGCCCGCCGCCGATCGCGAAGCGCGGGTGCAGCGTGCGCACGTAGTCGATGGCGATGCCGAACGCGAGCACGTCGGTGTAGTTGCCGGCGTCGAGCGGATCGTTTCCGTACTGCGACGACTTGATCGCGAACGATCCGCGGATCACCGCGTCGGGCACGAGGATGCCGGTGACGATGCGGCCGCCGACGACGAGGTCGCCGTCCGACGACGCGCCGAGCAGCGGTCCGATGCCGAGGGTCTTGGGCCGCGGCGGCGGTGGCGGCGCAGGCAGGTCGCGGTCGCGGTCGTCGACGTCGGGGCGGTCGGCCGGATCGCTCGGCAGCGCGACCAGCGCGGCGAGGCGCGCGGTGGCCCTGGCGCCGCGCTCGACCTCGACCGTCGTGGTCTGCGGCGCGTGGCCTGGTGCCTGGGCGACGACGACGTAGCGGCCCGGATCGATCGGCACCTCGACGTTCCACAGCGGCGCGGGGACGTCGACGCCATCGCGGCTGATCGACAGCCCGGGCGGACGGCCCTCGGTCGGGAGCTCGATCGTGATGAACGCGCGGCGGGGCGCGATCGCGTCGGCGCGGCGTGCGGCCTCGGCGGCGCGGACGCTGTCCTGCTCGCGGCTGGCGAGGGCCTTGGCCTGGAGGAACATGTCCCACGCGGTCGCGAGCTTGCCCTGGCGCTCGCGGCAGTCGGCGAGGTTGAGCAGCGTGCCGCTCTTCGACTCGATGTGCTGGCTCGCCGCGAACTTCTCGCACGCCTCGTCGAGCCGGCCGTCCTTGAGCAGCTGCTTGGCGTCGCGGAACATCTGCTCGGCGGCCGGATCGGCGGCGGCCGGCGCCGCCGCGAGCGACCCGATCAGCAGCGCCGCGAGCGCGACGGGTCGACGGTCGGTGGCCACGCCCGACCCTAGCGTGACTCGTCGCAGTTGCGCCAGATCGCGGTGCATCGCTCGCGCGATGACGGTCACAGGCCGCCCTGCGCTACCCTGCCGCATGATCCGATCGATCGTCGTCGCGAGTCTGGTGCTGGGATCGGCGTGCGGGCGCGGCTCGGCGAAGCCCGCGGGCACCGCCAGCGATCCGGTGTCGGTGTGCGAGCGGCTCGCCGACGTCTGTCGCATCGATCGGTCACGGCTCGGCGTGTGTACGCCGCCGAAGTCCGGGACCGGCCTGGTCTGCGCGTCGCAACACTGACGGAACCCGACGCCCGATCAGGGCCGCGTGCCCGCGGGGATGCCGCCCGCGAACCCGATCGCGTCGCCCGCGATCACCGCGA
>JAYTAJ010000795.1:0-3438 GCA_043737575.1 Myxococcales bacterium
CGGGCGTCGACGTGGTAGAGGCCGCCCTGCGCGCCGACCCACACGCCGCGGCCGCTGGCGTCGGCGCCGACGAACAGGAGCCAGGTGTCCTCGAGCCCGGCGACCCGGGTCCACGCGCCGCCGCGATCGCGCGCGAGCAGGCCATGGCGCAAGGTCGCGACCCAGGTCGTGCCGCCCGCGACCGCGACGTCGATGTGCCACGACGTCGGCAGGCCGGCGACGCGATCGTGGACGACGACGTCGCGCTTCTTGCGATCGCGATCGAGCCGCAACACGCCGCGATCCTCCGACGTCACCCAGACCGCGCCGGCGCCGACGGTGACCGCCTGCATCGCGTGGCTGCCGCCCGGCACCCAGCGCGCGGTCGGCTTCTTGCCGGCCTTGCGCGCGAGCGGCACCCGCCACAGCGCGCCCGGGATGGTCGCGTACAGGACGTCGCCGTCGAGCGCGAGGTCGTTGAAGCCGGTGCCGTCGACGCCGGCCCAGCGCGCGAAGTCGACGGCGTCGGCGGACACGAACAGGCCCTCGCTGGCGGCGACCACCAGGCCGTGCGGCGTGACGATCAGATCGTTCGCCATGCGGAAGTCGGTGGCGGGCGTCACCCAGCGATCGCCGTCGAGCCAGCACACGCCGCGATCGAAGGTCGCGGCCCAGGTCGTGCCCTTCCACTCGACCAGCGCGACGACGTGGTTGCCGCAGATCTGGCCGGTCGGCGTCAGCCGCCGCGGCGTCGGGCCGTCGAGCCACACGCCGGCGCCCGCGGTGCCGACGACGACGCCGGCCGAGGTCGTGACCCGCACGGTCTCGCGCGCGCCCTGGTAGCGCGGCGACACCGCCGGTTGGCTCGGCGCGGTCGGCGCCGCGGCGGTGACCGCGGTGCGCGCCAGGGTCGTCGCGTCGTAGCGCTCGAGGCCGCCGCTGGTCGTCACCCAGATCGCGCCGTCGTGCTCGCGCACGGCGGTCACCGACTCGGTGTTGGTGTACAGCGTCGTCGCGCTCGCGACCACGACCAGGGCGGCCAGCATCACTTCACCTCGACGGTCAGCAGCTGGTCGGCCTCGTTGCGCGCGGTGTCGGCGACGACGACGCGGAGGTCGTGGCGGCCCGGCCCGAGCGGCAGCACGCCGACGAACACGCCGCCACCGACGTCGACCAGGGTGACCCGCACCGACGCGTCGGCGGTCGACCCGACGATCACCCCACCGATGCCGCCCTGGGTCGTGACCGTCACCAGCACGCCGCCGGGGCTGACCGCGGTCTCGGCGACGAAGTCGGGCTCGCTCGCGTCGATCTTGTACGGCGCCTGGGCGATCTCGACGGTGCCGTCGGCGTGGACGATCACGACCCGCGCGGTGTAGAGGCCGTCGGCGACGCCCTTCGGCACCAGGAAGCGCAGCTTCCACTGCTCGTCGTGGGTGTCCCACTCGAGGTCCTTGGTCAGGCCGAACGGAAAGTACGCGGTCACCTGGGTCGCGGTCTTCGGCGCCCGCACCGACAGCACCGGATCGCCCGGGGGCATGTCGTCACGCGACAGCGCGGCGGCGTCGGGATGGGCGGCGCGGATCGCCTGCTTGCGAGCGCGAGCGTCGGCGATGGTCTGGGCCACGCCCTCGGTCATCTCCTCCTCGGGCAGCGCCAGGAACGACGTGAACGGCGTGACCAGGTTGTAGGACAGCGCCAGCTCGATCGCCTCGGTCTTCAGCTCCTCGGTCTCGCCGTGGATCGCCATCTGCTGCAAGAGATCCTCGACGCGGGCGCCGGCCCACATCCGACCGACCCAGGCGCGGCGCTCGGCCGCGGGCAGCGCGATCGCGATGGTGCGCTCGACGCGCTTGCCGCCGACCAGGCCCGAGACCGTGATCGTGCCGTCCTTGGGCAGCCGCGCCGCGACCACCAGCTCCTCGCCGCGGGCGAGGTCGGGCAGCGTGCGCGGGTACATCCGCTGGGCGCCGTCGATCGCGAGATCGACCATCACCGGGCGATCGACGCGCTCGAACACGGTCATCACGCCGGGCTGGATCATCTTCTCGTCGGCGATGAAGGTGAACGCGCCGCGCTTCTCGGCGGCGAGCATCGCGAGCAGCGGCTTCTCGACGCCCTGGCCGAGCCCGATCGTGAACACCCGGGTGTCACCCTGATCGGCCTTGGCGATCGCCAGCGCCGCGGGCGCGTCGCTCTGGCCGTCGGTGAGGAACAACACGACGTCGGGCCGATCGTCCTTCACCTGGGCGGCGAAGGCCTTGGTCAGCGCCAGGCCGATGTCGGTGCCGCCGTCGGACTTCACCGCCGCGACGTAGGCGAGGGCCTCGGCGCGGACCGCGTCGGTGACCGGCTTGGCGGTCGCGTACAGGGTGTCGACGCCGTCGTCGAAGATGATCACGTTCACCCGATCGGTCGGGCGCAGCTTCTCGATCACCTGCGCGGCGGCGAGCAGCGCGTGCTCCATCGGCGCGCCCTGCATCGAGCCGGAGTGATCGATCACCAGCGTGACGTCCTTGGGCACGACCGCGGTGGTGGCGGCGTCGGGCGCGGTCATCGACACGACGACGTAGGCGTCCTGGTTGGCGTCGCGGTGGACCGCGGCGTGGACCTTGAGCGCGGGCTGCTTGAGCTTGACCTTCAGCACCAGATCGCCGGGGCCGTGGGTGGTGATGGTGTTGCCGGTCCGGATCAGCTGGTGCGTCGTCGACTCGACCGCGACGATGTCGCGATCGTCGGCGAGCTCGATCGCGACGTCGGCGTCGACGTTGCCGAGCGGCAGGCGGTACTCGTAGCTGTCGCCCGCGAGCGGCAGGTAGCGACCGAACCGGACCTCGACCTGCTTGTCCTCGCGCGGCTCGATCGGGAACACGCGGAACGTGAACGCGCCCTCGCCGACCTGCTCGAACAGGCCGGGGTCGCGGCCGGTGCCGGTGATCTCGCCGTAGACCTGCGTCGCGATCTCCTTCTCGAAGACCTCGCCGACGATCTTGCGCTTGCCGTTCCAGTACGCGAAGCCCGAGACCTTGGCGCCCTCGCCGAGCGACAGCGCGTAGCGGCCCTCGAGCCGCACGTCGGACTTGCTCGAGAAGGTCTGGGTCAGCGTGCTCTCGGCGTACTGCCGATCGATGCGGACGGTCAGCCGCTCCTTGGTGAGCGGCATCGGCTCGGCGACCTCCGTGGTGGTCGGGTCGGCGGCGTGGAGGAACGCCTGGGCGGCCGCGAGGTGGGGGAGACACAGCGTGACGAGGAGGATGGGGATGGCGGGTCGGACGGACATGCGGTGGTGCAAGAGCACGTCGCGGGCCGAGTCGCGGCGCTGTCGTCGCGCGGACCTGCGCGGTCGCGTGGGGCTGCCGCCACGCGGTGCGTGGGTGGCCAGACACTGCTGCTAGAGTGCGGCGATGGCTGGCCCGATCGGCATGGGCGTCCTCCGCGGGCTCCAGGTGACGTGCCCCC
>JAYTAJ010000796.1:0-3436 GCA_043737575.1 Myxococcales bacterium
TGCAGGAGCAGCCGCACGCGATCGCGCTCGTAGCCGCCGAGCTCGCGCAGCACGGTCGCGACCTCGCGGGCATCGTCCTCGGCGAAGGCCAGGGTCTCCTGACCCGGGCCGGGCGCGTTGGAGCCTACGACCAGCGCGTAGCTGATGGTGTCGTCAGCCGACGCCACCGGCGCGGCGAGGAGGAGCAGGAGGGCGGAGAGGAGGAGGGCTCGCATGGGGGCTCGCGTCGCGGTTCGGTTGATTGACACGCGGCGGTGCGCCCATGGGAACCCGAATCCGCGATTTCTTCGCCGCGCGCCCTCGCCCACGCGCGCCTCCGCTCGACTGTGGCGCCTGCGCCCGCCGTGAACCGCGGGCTTCGCGCCGTCGCACCGCGTCGAGATCGCGAACTGCTCATGAATCCGCGGCTGTCGCGCCCCGGCATATCGGTTGCAATCACTCTCGTCATGCGCGACGACGACGACGACTACTACGCCGTTACCGACATGCAGGCATGGGCTTACGCCGAGGGCGCCCGTGATGAGCGCCACGACGAGGAGGCCGAGGCCGCCGCCGACGCGATCCAGCGTCGCATCGGCAAGGACCGGCTGATCTCGATGTGGCGCACCGCGGTCGGTAGCGTCGGCGAGATCGTGAAGGCCGAGCACGAGCGCGATCGCGTCAGCCAGGATCGCGATCAGCCGCGCGCCAAGCCGACCGGCTGGGGCGCGACGACGCGCTCACTCGCGAACTGAACGCGACCTCACGCGCGGGCGCGACGAACGGCGACGGTTACCGCGGCGCCTCGCTTGACCGCCCTTGCGATTGCGGCTCATCCTCGTCCCGATATGCCGCAATTCGACGTACCCGTCGAGCGTCTGCGCTTCGGCCAGACCTCTCGGACAGATCGATGGTGGGTGGTGCCGCTGGTGGTGTTCACCATCCTCACCGCGTTCCTGTCGTATGCGACCTGGGCCGCATTCCAGAATGCGCACTACCAGATCGGTCCGTATCTGTCGCCATTCTACTCGCCGTACATCGCGGTCCCGAGCTGGATGCCGTCGTGGGTGCCAGTCACGCCCGCGCTGCTGATCCTGCCCTTCCCCGCCGGCTTCCGCCTCACCTGTTACTACTACCGCGGCGCCTACTACAAGGCGTTCTGGGCCGACCCGCCTGCGTGTGCCGTCGGCGAGCCGCGCCACTCGTACCGCGGCGAGCAGAAGCTGCCGCTGGTGGTGCAGAACATCCACCGCTACTTCCTCTACGCCGCGATCGTCTTCCTGTTCTTCCTCGGTCACGACGTCTACAAGGGCTTCTTCGCCTGGCCCGATGGCTTCCACGTCAACGTCGGCTCGCTGGTGCTGCTCGCCAACCTGGTGCTGCTGTCGCTGTACACGTTCGGCTGTCACTCGTTCCGCCACCTGGTCGGCGGCGTGAAGGACGTGCTGTCGCGTCACCCGGTCCGCAAGAAGCTCTACGACTGCTCGAGCTGCCTCAACGCCGGGCACATGCGCTTCGCGTGGATGAGCCTGTTCGGCGTCGCGCTCACCGACGTCTACGTGCGCCTCGTCTCGATGGGCCACCTCACCGACTACAGGATCATCTGATGAAGTACGAGACCAAGGAGCACGACGTGCTGGTGATCGGCGCGGGCGGCGCCGGGCTGCGCGCCGCGATCGAGGCGTCGGCGGCGGGCTTGAAGGTCGGCCTCGTCTGCAAGTCGCTGCTCGGCAAGGCGCACACCGTCATGGCCGAGGGCGGCGTCGCCGCGGCGATGGCGAACGTCGACGATCGCGACAGCTGGAAGGTCCACTTCGCCGACACCATGCGCGGCGGCGGCTACCTCAACAACTGGCGCATGGCCCAGCTCCACGCCCAGCAGGCGCCCGATCGGGTGCGCGAGCTCGAGGCCTGGGGCGCGCTGTTCGATCGCACCAAGGACGGCAAGATCCTCCAGCGCAACTTCGGCGGTCACCGCTATCCGCGGCTCGCCCACGTCGGCGATCGCACCGGCCTCGAGATGATCCGCACGCTGCAGGATCACGGCATCCACCTCGGCATCGACGTCTACATGGAGACGACGGTCACGACGCTCCTGAAGGACGGCGATCGGATCGCGGGCGGCTTCGGCTACGACCGCCAGCGTGGCTGGCTGATGGTGTTCAAGGCCAAGGCGATCGTGCTCGCGACCGGCGGCCTCGGCCGCGCCTACAAGATCACGTCGAACAGCTGGGAGTACACCGGCGACGGCATGGCGCTCGCGTACCGCGCCGGCGCCGACCTGGTCGACATGGAGTTCGTGCAGTTCCATCCGACCGGCATGGTGTGGCCGCCGAGCGTGCGTGGCCTGCTCGTCACCGAGGGCGTGCGCGGCGAGGGCGGCGTGCTCCGCAACAAGGACGGCCGCCGCTTCATGTTCGACGACATCCCCGAGCTGTACAAGCACCAGGTCGCCGCCGACGAGGAGGAGGGCTGGCGCTACTGCCAGGGCGACAAGAACGCACGACGACCTCCCGAACTGCTCACCCGCGATCACGTCGCGCGCTGCATCAACCGCGAGGTCCGGGCCGGCCGCGGCTCGCCCCACGGCGGCGTGTTCCTCGACATCGCGTGGATCAAGGCCCGCGTCCCCGACGGGGAGAACCACATCAAGAAGAAGCTGCCGAGCATGTACCACCAGTTCTCGAAGCTGGCGGATCTCGACATCACCAAGGAGCCGATGGAGGTCGGGCCGACCACGCACTACTCGATGGGTGGCGTGCGCGTCGACGGCGAGACCCAGATGTCGATCGTGCCCGGCCTGTTCGCCGCCGGCGAGTGCGCGGGCGGCCTGCACGGCGCCAACCGCCTCGGCGGCAACTCGCTGTCGGATCTGATCGTGTTCGGCAAGATCGCCGGCGAGCACGCCGCGAAGTTCGCCAAGGAGCACGGCGCCGGCACGATCCACGAGGATCAGATCGAGGCCGCCGCCAAGGACCTGCTGGCGCCGTTCGAGCGCGACCAGGGCGAGAATCCGTACACCATCCAGGCCGAGCTGCAGGAGTTCATGCAGCAGCTGGTCGGCATCGTCCGCGTCGAGGACGAGATGCGGCAGGCCCTCGACAAGATCGAGGCGCTGAAGGTCCGCGCCGCCCAGGTCTCGGTGATCGGCAACCGCGACTACAACTCCGGCTGGCACACCGCGATCGATCTGCACAACCTCCTGCTGATCTCCGAGGCCGTCACCAAGGCCGCGATCGAGCGCAAGGAGAGCCGCGGCGCGCAGTTCCGCGAGGACTACCAGGAGAAATCCAAGGAGTTCGGCGGCGTGAACATGATCATCAAGAAGGGCGCGGACGGACAGATGCAGCTGCGGCGCGAGCCGCTCAAGCCGCTGAACGACGAGCTCAAAGCCATCATCGACGACCAGGCCAAGTAACGTAGGACCGCAGGAAATACCTCATGTCTACCGCAGTCG
>JAYTAJ010000797.1:0-7834 GCA_043737575.1 Myxococcales bacterium
CGCCGAGCCCGGTCTACGTCGCGCCGCCGAGCGATCCGTACGTCGCGCCGCCGCCGAGCGGCGCGGCCAGCGACGCCACCGTCGTGCTGTCGGGGCCGACCCCCGCGGCGCCGCCCGACGATCGCCCCGGCCTCGCCACCGCGTGGGGCGAGTCGGTGTGGTCGCCGATCACGATGCAGCCGTTCGTGCGCGGCAGCGCGGCGCCGTGGGCCGCGGCGGTGATCCACTACAACGACGCCGAGGGCGTGCGCGCCCACGCCTCGTACCTCGACGCGCCGGTCGCGCCGCTCGTGACCTGGCTCGGCGACGGCGCGGTCGGGGTGTCGATCATCGACGACGGCGGCGCGATGCTGCCCGGGGTCGCCGCGCGCGGCCGCAACCTGATCGCCGCCACCGACGGCCAGCGCTACCAGATCGTGATCCGCAACGCGACCTCGGCGCGCTTCGAGGTCGTGACCTCGGTCGATGGCCTCGACGTGATCGACGGCAAGCCGGCGGGCGTCGATCGCCGCGGCTACCTGGTCGATCCGCACGGCGAGCTGGTGATCGACGGCTTCCGCCAGAGCGACGATCAGGTCGCGGCGTTCCGCTTCGGCAAGGTCGCCACCTCCTACGCCGCCGGGACCAGCGGCGACGCCAACGTCGGCGTCATCGGCGTGGCGCTGTTCGCCGAGCGCGGCGTCACCTGGACCCGGGACGAGCTCGACCGCCGCGATCGAGCCAACCCGTTCCCGACCCGCGGGTACGCGACCGCGCCGTGATACGCGCCGACGGTCTTGGTCTATGATCGGGGAATGAACTGTGCGGTCTGCGCCCGCAACCCGGTCGAGAGTGGGCTCCTGTGTGAGGACTGCCGCGAGGAGATCGCCGGTCCGCTCGGGCTCGTGCCCGAGCAGATCGTCGCGACCAGCGCGCGACCGACGGGCTCGGTGCTGATCGATCCCTGGGGACGGCCGCACTCGCTCGACGCCCGCACCCTCCTCGGGCGCCAGCTCGAGGGCGCGGGCATCAGCGTGCTCGAGAGCTCGGTGTCGCGCCACCACGCGCACCTGTCGTTCGATCCGGTGCGCGCGGTGTGGTCGCTGCGCGATCTCGGCTCGGCCAACGGCACGATGGTGAACGATCAGCTCATCGCCGAGGCGATCGTGCTGACCCCGGGCGATCGGGTGATGGTCGGTCAGGTCGGCTTCTACTTCGTCGCCGACGGCAAGGACCTGCCGCGGGTGACGCTCGATCCGAGCCTCAGCTCGACCCTGCGGCCATCCGATCGGGTCCGCGTGGTCGCGCCCGAGGAGGAGTTCGAGCGCGAGAGCACCGACGTCGGCCTGCCGTCGTTGTCGGTGAGCCTGCACGAGCCGACCGGCGGCGGCGGCGGGCTGGTCGAGGTCGATCACAAGCAGGTCCAGCTCACCGCGACGCAGTTCGAGTTCTTCGCGCTGCTGGTGAAGCGCATGGCCGACGAGTCGCACCAGCCACACCTGGTGCGCGGCTTCGTCCGCACCTCGGAGCTGATCGGCGATCTGTCGTGGGACACCCACGACCCCGGCGACAATCACGTGAAGCAGCTGGTGCGGCGCGTGCGTCGCGCGCTGGTGAAGGCCGAGATCGGCGACCTCGTCGAGTCGCGCCACCGCTTCGGCTACCGCCTGCGCGTCATCCCCCGCCTGCCGTGATGCTGCGCCCGTCGAGCCCATGAGCTCGCGCCCGAGGCGCTCAAGCTCGACACCACGACCAGGCGTCGCTGATCGTCACGTTTCGTGAGCCGCGCGACTCAGACGCCGTTCGTCGCGCCCGGCGTCGTCGCCGCCAGCGCCTCGAGCAGCGACCGCAGCGACTTCGCGCGGGCCTTGCCCAGCCGCTCGGTCCACACCTTCTCGGTGGCGTCGGCGGCGCGTCGCACTTCGGTCGTCCACTGTCGCCCGCGGGCCGCGAGGCGGACCCGCTTGATCACGCCGTGATCGGGATCGGCGTAGCGCTCGACCAGCTTCTCGCGTTCGAGATCGTCGACCAGATCGCCGAGCGTCTGCTTGGCGACCGCGACGGTCGAGACCAGATCCGAGAGCCGGAGCCCACCGCCTTCGATCAGCGTGAGGATCTGACTCTGGACCGGGCGCAGCGAGGGGAAGCCCTGGCGGCGAAGGCGGTCGTCGACCGCGCTCGCGAGCTCGAGGGACGGGCCCAGCAACAAGGCGCGGATGTCACGACGTGGTTCTCGAGCCATGGCGATTCGCGAGTGCGAAGGGCAGCGTCATAGCAGAAGGCCACGCTGCATGGAAAGCGAGTAGGCCACAAAGTCCGAGAAGCGGACAGTCCGTGGCGGTTCCGATACGAATCACTCCGGATCGCTGCGGCAGTTTGCCGCAAAACGGCCGCGGCGACCGTCGACGACTCACGCCGCGCTGGCGACGTCGGCGGCGACGGTGCGCTGGACGCGCTCGACCTCGGCGTCCATCGCGCCGGTCACGATGCGGCGCCACATGCGCAGATCGCCGCGCAGCGACCACGCGAAGTGCTGGACCGAGCCCCACGACGCGGGGCGGTTCTTCTCGAACGCGAAGTGGCCGACCCACGCGAAGCCGTAGCCGAACACCGGCGCGGCGAGCAGCGCCGTCGGCGCGAACGGCGCGACCGCGACGCAGGCGAGCGCGAGCGAGGTGCCGACGAAGTGCAGTCGGCGACAGGTCGGGTCGAGGTGCTGGCTGACGTAGTACGGCCAGAACTCCTCGAACGTGGCGGGCGACGCGGACGATGCTTCCATGACGCGAGCCTACTACTCCACGACCAGGTTGACCTCCCCGGCGCCGCGCTCGTGGATGTGGCAGTAGAAGACGTCGGAGCCGTCGGTCACGGTCACCGCGTACTCCTGGCCCTGGCCCATGTTGTTGGGCTGGTGCGGGAAGCCGCCGATGCCGCCGCCCGAGTGGATGCGGTGCGCGGTGGTGTCGGCGTTGCGGATGTGGACCAGCGTGCCGGCCTTCACCCGGACCAGGCCGCCGTTCATCGCGCCGAAGTGGGTGTTGCCGCCGCCGGTGCCCGCGGCGATCGCGATGGCGTACTCCTTGGCGACGGTGAGCGCGGCGGTGCCGACCTCGGCGCCGGCCACCGACGACGTCGCGTTGATCGTGAGGGCCTGGCCGGTCGGCGCGGCGTCGCCGTTGGGCGGGATCGTGACGGTCACGGTCGCGGTGGCGGGGACGCCGTCGACGACGTTCACGGTGGGCGGCGCGATCGCGACGGTCCAGCTCGCGGGGGCGCCGCTCGCGGTGAGGGCGATCGGGCCGCTGAAGTGCTGGGCGTCGAGGGCAACGGTGAACGTGGTCGCGGTGCCGAGGATGGTGGTCGCGGTCGGCGGCGCGACGGTCACGGTGAAGGCCGCGGTCGGCGCGTCGATGCGGGCGCCGGCGTCCACCTGGACGTCATCGTCGTCGCCGCCACCGCCGGGGGTCACGCCGACCTCGCACCCGGCGAGGAGCGTTACCGCGAGGGTCGCGAGCAGCGAGGCGCGGCGCGAGCAAACGATCTGCATGGCGGCGCACAGTGCGAGGCGCGTGCCGAAGCGAACCTGGCGGAATCACGCACGCGCGCGCCGCGACCGCCCACCGATTGATGGGGACTGCGCAGTCGGTCGGGGTCCCGCCACCCAGGGGCTCGCTCGCTCGCTCGCTGCTCGCTCGCTGAACGTCGAGAACGGCGTTTCGCGCGCCAGCGCGAGCGCCAGAGTAACGTTCGCGCGCCAGCGCGAGCGCCAGAATGACCGCTACCGCGATCGCCAGAGGGCCAGCCCGCGTCGGACCAGACGGGTCGCGTCGCCGCGCCAGTTGTTCTGCTGCTTGGGGCGGCGCAGCTTGAGCACCTTGGGCCCGAAGTACGCGAGGCCGCCGATCCACAGGACGTGCAGCGCGTAGATCGCGACCGCGGTGTCGGGGATGACCTGAGCCGCGAGCACCGCGGCGACGCTGATGCCGCCGGCGATGCCCCCGAGCCGCAGGCCCAGGAACCACGCCGTCACCGCGAACACGATCAGCGCGAGGAGCAACACGTCGTCGACTCTAGCATCGTCCTACTCCAGACGCTCGCGGCACGGAAAGTCGCAGGTCTTGCGGTGCGGACAGTCGTAGGCGCAGCCGGCGGCGATCGCGAACCGCGCCAGGATCTCGTCGGCGGGGTCGGCGCCCGCGGCCCGACGCGCAGCGCGCGCGGCGGCGACCAGCGTGGGGGCGTCGCTGGCGTAGGGCGATCCGAGGAAGCCGAGGCGGAACAGGGTGTCGCGCACGATGCGGTGCGGCAGCGCCGACAGCTCGCCGAGATCGTCGAAGCGGATCACGCCGAGCTGCCCGAGCATGCCGAGGATCCAGAACAGCTCGATGCGGAACAGCCCGCGGCCGAGCGCCGCCTCGAGCGCGGTCCAGGCATCGGCCGCCGACTTCTGCTGCTCGAGCGACGCCGCCAGCTCGGGCGACTCCGCGCAGCGCCGGGCCGCCAGCGACGCCAGCATCAGCGCGCGGGCGTCGACCTGGGCCGGCAGGATCTCGGGGACGTTGCCGTGGTAGAGGTCGCCGAGGACCGCGGCCTCGTCGAGCGCGCGGTAGACCCGCAGCACGCGCGTGCGATCGCTGTCGAGGCGGAACACCAGCGCGGCGGCGACCGCGATCCGGTACAGCAGCTCGTCGGCGTTCTCGACCCAGGTCTCGGGATCGAAGCCGAAGTCGGCGGGCGTGTAGACCGGCGTCGCGCCGCCGACCTCGGCCGACCAGCCGCTGATGCGCTTGGTGGTCTCGTCGAGCAGCTCGTCGGAGAACTCGCCCGACGCGAACCGCGACACCGGGATGACGCGATCGCGGCCGCGCGGCGAGGCCGGCGGCGTGCCGGTGCCGAGGTGACGCAGGTACGGCGGCAGCGGCGACGCGGCGGGCGCGGTCGGCAGCGGCGCGGTCGCGACCGAGACCTCGGCCTCGACCTCGGCGGCGGGCGCGGCGCTGTCGTCCTCGGTGGTCACGGTCGGGATCTCGGGCTCGGGCAGCGGCCGATCCTCGGCGAGGAGCTCGTCGGTCTCGATCGCGGCGACGCGCTCGGTGTAGCGATCGGCGCGCGGCCCGGGCACCAGCGCGATGCCGAGCACCCGGGTCACGCCGGTCGCGATCAGCATCGCGAAGTACTGATCGAGATCGGGCCGCGACGGGATCTTGCCGCGGTACGCGAACGACCCGAGGTGCTTGGACAGCTCGTCCTTGCCGTGGGCGCGCTGGGCGAGCATCTCGAAGATGGTCTTGAACAGGA
This sequence comes from Myxococcales bacterium, assembly GCA_043737575.1. Classification (GTDB taxonomy): domain Bacteria; phylum Myxococcota_A; class Polyangia; order Haliangiales; family Haliangiaceae; genus UBA2376. Next base: position 5,278 of record JAYTAJ010000797.1, read on the forward strand.
GCGGGTTGAGCTCGAAGTAGCGATCGACGATCACGTCGAACACCTCCTGATCGCCCGACGCCGCGGCCAGCTTCACCATGAACGGCGACGGCACGATCGTCGCGCCACCGACGCCGAAGATCCGCAGCGGCAGCGCCGGGCGGTCCTTGTCCCACAGCCGGCTGCCGCGCAGCCGGGTCCGGAACTCGCGATAGGGCTCACCCGTGGCGGGCGTCTCGCGCGCGACCCGCCCCACCGCGAGGAGCGCCGCGCGCGGATCGGTGCCCATCGGCAAGAACTCGATGACCTGAGGCATGGGCGCATTCTAACCACAGGGCTCACCTGAGTTGATCCCGGGATCGCGACGGGAATGTGCCCGCGGACAAGGCGCGACCGAGGACCGGAACCGAGTTTGCTGAGGCAAACGAGGTGAGGACCGGAGGGCGCAACGCAGTCCCCGGGCACAGGACCAAGCGAGACGGGTCAACTCCGGTGAGCCCTGGGGTCAACCATACGCGCCGCGGCTCGCAGCCTCGCGCGGCTACTGGACGATCAGCGTGTACGCGCCGGTCGCGCCGCCGTAGCCGATCACCTGCGCCGTGCCGCCGGCCGGGACCGCGACGCGCTCCTCGTCGGTGACGGTGTCCGACGACGCGACCCGGTTGCCGGCGGCGTCGAACCCGACCAGATCGAGATCGCCCGCGGCGTGGCTGAAGCGGATGATCACCGTGCGCGCCGCCGCGACGCGGTACCAGTCGGCGTCGCCCGGGCACAGCCCGACCCCGGCGTGGGTGCCGACCGCGACCGTCGCCGCGCTGGTGCGCGAGTCGTTGGGCTCGAGGGCGTCGGCGCAGGTCGGCTCGGCGTCGAGGGAGCAGAACCCGGGCGCCTGGTTGGTGGCGATCACGTCCTCGGCGGTCGCGCGCTGCGGGCAGCTCTCGTCCTCGCTCCACGGCTTCCACGCCGCGCCCTGCCCCATCGCCACCGCCTGGGCCTGCCAGCGCGCGTAGCCGTCGGCCTCGGCCCGGAACACCGTCGGCGCCGCGCAGGTCTGGGCCTCCTCGGCCGCGGCCTGCTCGTCGCGCGCGTACGCCATGATCACGCCGTACATCGCCGCGGTCGACGAGTTCCAGCAGCAGGTCCGCGACCGCTCGTAGGTCAGCTCGGCGAGGACGAAGTCGTCGATGACGCGGTGGTCGCGATCGATCGCGTCGCGCGATCGGCCGAGCCGCGCGCCGACGTCGTACAGATCGGCGAACGCCGCCTCGCGCCGCTCGCGCGCCGAGCACGACGCCGGGTACATCCGCAGGTGGCGGCGCGCGTCCTCGATCTGCGCGAGCAGCTCGGTCTGCTGTTGCTCGGGCGACACCTGGCCGAGGAGCTGCTCGAACCGCGCCGGCCGCGTCGCGATCCGCGGGTAGTCGGTCGAGTTGATCCAGTGGGCCTCATCGCCGCGCATCCAGGTGTTGGTCCAGTAGCCGCCGACGTTCTTGGTGACCCGCCAGCGCTTCACGCCGCCGCCGAGCTTGGCGTACTCGTCGCCCGCGCTGTTGGCGCCCGGGCCGCCGGCGTACGCGCTGGTGAAGTAGCTCTTCGACGCGACGCCCGACTCGCGCTTGCCCTGGCGCCTCGGCATCGACCCCGAGACCGTGGTGACGTCGAGGTTGCCTTCGCCGAGCACCGCGACGTCCTTCACGACCAGGGTGTGGCCGATGCCCGAGCGCTGCCAGCGCTCGATCAGCATGTCGCCGGCGCGCACCGCGTCGGGCACGAGGTTGTAGGTGTTGGCGGAGTCGGCGAGGTTCATCGAGCCGAGGTAGTTGAGCGCCATCACCGTGAAGTACGCGGCGCGCTTGTTGAGGTGGATCTCGTCGAGGTACGCGCCGAAGACGCCGCCGCCGACCGCGGGCTGGACGTCGTCGCCGCCGGCGACGAGCTTGGTGCGGAGCGCCGCGTCGCTCGGCCACCGCGCCTGGTACTGCGCGGGCGTTTGCTTCGAGTGATCGACGTACTTGATCGCGAACTCGGGGCTCGACGCGTAGCGACCGGCGCTGGTGCGCACGCCGTTGTGGCCGAAGTAGACCCGCTTGCCGGTCCCGTCGACGCTCTCCATGAACCACGGCAGCTCGTACCAGGCGGCGAAGGTGATGCGGAGAAACATCGACAGCTCGGCGCACTCGAGCGACGGCGCGTCGAGGGTCTTGCCCCACGGCGTCGTCAGCTTGTAGGTGGTGCTGAAGCCGTCGGCCGACGGCGTCCACCCGAGCGACACCAGCCACGCGCCGTACTTCTGGTCCCAGGTCAGGCCCGAGTCGGCGCCCCACGCGAGGCCGGCGGCGCGCGCCGCGGCGGTGTCGACCTCCTCCCACTTGTTGCGCGCGGTCCAGACCTGGGTCCGCGTGGTGTCGGTGTTGACGAGCAGCCCTCGGCGATTCTCGCTGTCGTCTTTTCCCGGAAGCGGCGTCGGCGACAGCGCGCCCTCCATGCCCCACTCGGCGTCGAGGTCGATCGGATCGTCGCCGCACGCCGCGACCAGCACAGCGACGAGCGAGAGGACGATGGCGGCGCGGGCGGTCAT
>JAYTAJ010000798.1:0-7826 GCA_043737575.1 Myxococcales bacterium
CGGCTGTGGCCACGCAACGTGCTCTTCGTGCTGCGGCCGGCGTGACGGTCACGCGACCAGGCTCACGCGCAGCTGCTGCCGAGCCCGGTAGGCGCGGATCTTCACGTTCGCGACGGTGACGCCGAGGCGCTCGGCGATCTCGACCTCCGACAGATCGTCGGCCCGCAGCAGCATCACCGCGCGGTACTTGGCGTCGAGGCCGTCGACCGCGCGGCGGATCATCGCCGACACCTCGCGGCTGGCGAGCTGGTGCTCGGCCGACGGCGCCGGATCCGGCGCGCGGGCGTCGATCGGCTCGGGGCCGGCCGCCAGCTGCTCGCGCGACCGCTTGCGCTTGCGCAGGTGACCGAGCGCGGTCGTGGTCGCGATCCGGTACAGCCACGTCCGGTAGCTGCTGTCGCCGCGGAACGCCGCGCGGTGGCGGTGCGCGAGCATCAGCGCGTCCTGGGCGACATCGGCGGCGTCTTCGAGATCGCGGACGATGCGGCGCACCACCGCGAGGACGAAGCGGCGTGCCTCCGTCGGGTCCATCGGCATATCGTTCATAACGTGCAGTGTGAACGTTTAATCGTTCACGTCAAGACCCGATCTTTCGGTCACCGATCCCGCGGCGATTCGCGGCATTTCGCGAAACCCATCGGCCCCGCGTGCATCAATCTGACGTCGATGCGCCTGCTCTCGCCCAAGGACCTCGCCACCGCGCTCGGCGTGAGCGAGTCGTCGCTGAAGCGGTGGGCCGACTCCGGGCGCATCGCCGCGTCGCGCACCGAGGGCGGCCATCGCCGGATCGCCCTCGATGAGGCGGTGCGCTTCATCCGCGCGACCGGCACCCCGGTGGTGCGGCCCGAGCTGCTCGACATGCCCGAGATCGACGTCGCCCACGGCCACGACGGCGTCGCGTTGTTCGAGCACCTGCGGCTCGGCGATGGCCGCGCGGTCCGCGGCTGGATCCTCGCCCGCTACCTCGGCGGCGCGACGATCGCCGAGCTGTGCGACGGCCCGATCCGCACCGCGATGCACGACCTCGGCGAGCTGTGGCGCCACCAGCCCGAGGGCATCTTCATCGAGCACCGCGCCACCGATCTGTGCCTGCAGGCCCTCGCCCACGTCCGCGGCACCGTCGATCCGCCGGCCGACGCGCCGATCGCGCTGGGCTGCGGCCCCGAGGACGATCCCTATCTGTTGCCGTCGTTCATGGCCGCCACCGTCGCCGCCTCGGCCGGGCTGCGCGCGGTCAACCTCGGGCCCGACACCCCGGTGTCCGCGCTCGATCACGCGGTCGCGCACCACCGCCCCGCGCTGGTGTGGATCAGCGCGACGGCGCCGCTCGCCCCGGCCCGGGCCCGCGCGATCGCGCGCTACCTCGCGACCCTGCCGCGCGCGACCGTCGCGGTGGTCGGCGGCCAGCACCGCGCCGCGATCGCCCACGACACCGCGCTGCGGGTGGTCGGCTCGATGCGCGAGCTGTCGACGATCGCCACCGCGATCGCGGCACGCTGATCACAGCGTGCGCGGCAGGAGCACGGTGAACTCGGTGAACACCGACTCCTCGGACTCGAGCGTGATCAGGCCGCCGTGGAGCTCGACCAGGCCGCGGGCGATGAACAGGCCGAGGCCAGCCGAGTCGGGGCCGGCCGAGGTGTGGTGCTTGGCCGGCTGCACGTCGGTGAACGGCTCGAAGATCCGGTGGCGGTGCGCGATCGGGATGCCGATGCCGTTGTCGCGCACCCGCAGCCGCGCCCAGTCGCCGGCGAACACCGCGGCCGGCGCGTCGTCGACGCTGACCGTGATCTGCCCGCCCTCGGGGGTGTAGCGGATCGCGTTCGACACCAGGTTGACGACGACCTGGTGGATCTTGTCGGCGTCGGCCGAGATCGGGCGGATCGGCTGCACCGTGGTCGTCACGGTCTGGCGCTTGCGATCGGCGAGCGGCGTCAGCTCGGTGACCGCGTCGGCGACGATGGTGCCGAGCCGGACCTGGGCGCGGATGAGGCGGGTCCGTCCGGCCTCGAGCCGCGAGAAGTCGAGCATCTCATCGACCAGGCGCTTCAGCCGATGGGCGTTGCGCTTGAGCGACGCGACCGGGCGCTCCATCGGCTCGTCGAGCGTGCCGAACTTCCCCTCGACCAGCAGATCGAGGTAGCCGACGATGCTGACCAGCGGCGTGCGCAGCTCGTGGGCGACGATCGAGATGAACTCGGCCTTCAGCTGGCTCTGGCGCTCGAGCTCGGCGTTCTTGCGCAGGAGCTGAGCCTCGGACTCGGCGAGCGCGCGGGTCCGGTGCCGCACGATCTGATCGAGGTTGGAGGTCAGCGTCTCGAGCTCGGCGCGCTTCTCCTCGAGCTCGTGGGTCCGCCGCTCGATCTGCTGCTCCATCCGCGCCGCGACCTCGAACAGCTCGGCCTGGGTCGGCTCGGTGGTGCGGCGCTCGGTGCGCGCGATCAGCACGTCGATGGTGCGGCGGGCCGCGCGCAGCTCGATCTCGAGCAGCGCGGCGCGATCCTCGGCGGTCTCCAGCGGCGGCGGCACCAGCTCCGGGTTCGACGACGACCGCCGCCGCCCGCCGCCCGAGCGGGTCACGACGGCACCGCCGCGCCGCCGAGGGCAAGCGCGACCAAGGTGTGGTTCACCAGCAGCGGACCGATCTGCTCGCCGAAGCTGTGGAAGCCGATCATCGGCACGGTGGCGTAGACGCGATCGAGCGCGGCGCCGACGCCGCGGGCCTCGGCCTCGAGGTTGCGCGCGACGCACGAGAACGTGAGCAACAGCTCGAGCGCGCCGAGCTGACGCACGACCTCGTCGAGCGCGCGCGCGGTGCAGCCCACCAGATCGGTCGGCTGCATGATGCGCAGCACCGCGCCCTCGTCGACCGCGGCCGCGAGCCCCAGCTGGTCGCCGCGGACCTCGCGGATCGAACGCACGTACGGCCGCGCACCGACGTAGGTCGCGAACGGGTACGCCGCCGCCAGCCGGTTGTCGAGCGGACCGATCGCGCCGATCTCGCCGATCAGCTGGTGGTAGCGCTGCGCCGCCGGGTAGCCGTCGAGCTCGGTGATCACCCGCCGCGTCGGATCGGCGCCGGTGACGACGACGCGCTTGCTGGTCGGCTGCATGTGCTCCGACATGATCACGGCGAAGCGGCGATCGGTCTCGAGCAGGATCACCAGGCCGGCGTCGCGGTGCAGCCGGCCATCGGCGAAGATGCCGTTGCGCGGCGGCCCACCGACCGCCTGCGACGATGACGCGCCGACCATCCCGATCCGCGGCGCGCTGGCGGCGCTGCCGAGGCAGAAGCCCTCGGCCCACGCCGAGCTGCCGTCGACCAGCGAGATGCCGACGTGGTGCGCAGGATCGAGCTCGTCGGCGGCCTTGCCGAGCGCGGCGGCGGCGCGGGTGACCGCGGTGCGGCCGGCTCCGAGCGGCGCACCCGCGAGGCGATCGGCGACGCCGACGCCGAACCGGATCTGCGGCGGCGCCAGCGCGACCGCGACCGCGGCGCCGATCACCGTTCCGCTCGCCGCCAGCTCGCGCTCCGAGGTGCAGCCGACCACCGTCGCCGGCGCGAGGCCGTCGGTGAGCACGCGCGCGACCGCCTCGGGATCGATCGTGCTCGACACGAACGCGATCACCAGCTCGCCGGCCCGCGGCGCCAGCTGAGCGCGCAGCGCCGCCGCGACCTGCGCCGGATCCCGCGCGGGCGTCGCCGCTCGGCGGACCACCGCCGCCTCCGAGGTGACCATCGTCGACACCACGCCCCTGTTAGACCATATCTGCGCGCGGATCTCCGCTCCCGGAATCGGCCAAAAAGTTGCCCGCCGCGCCGTCCGGCCGCTTCCATAAGCCCATGGAGAAGCTCTGCAGCGTCTGCGGACAGTCGTTCCGCCCCGCCTACGTCTATCAGGTCGCCGTCACCGGTGATGGTCAGCGCGGGTTCTACTGCTCGCTCGACTGTCGCAAGGGCGGCCTCGGCGACGAGGCGTTCCGCGCCCGGCGCGCCCGCCGCATCGCGGTGCTGAACCAGAAGGGCGGCACCGGCAAGACCACCACGTCGGTGAACCTCGCCGCCGGCGTCGCCGAGCGCGGCCACAAGGTCCTCCTGGTCGACACCGACGCCCAGGGCAACGTCGGCGTGTCGCTCGGCGTCGCCGGCGAGCGCTCGCTCTACCACGTGCTGGTCGACGGCGTCGATCCGACCGAGGTCGCGGTGCCGGTGCGCCAGCACCTCGACGTGATCACCAGCGACGCGACGCTCGCCGCCGCCGAGATCTGGCTCGCGCATCAGGATCCGCAGCAGCGGTCGCGGGTGATGACGAAGCGCCTGAACCTGATGCAGGTGTCGCGGCGCTACGACTACGTCGTGATCGACTGCGGCCCGTCGCTCAACCTGCTCAACCAGAACGCGCTGTCGTACGCCGACGAGGTCGTCATCCCGGTGACCTGCGACTACCTCGCGCTGGTCGGCGTGAAGCAGGTGCTGCGCACGATCAAGGACGTCGAGCGTCACCTCGGCCACGCGGTGCGGGTGTCGGCGGTGCTGCCGACCTTCTACGACGGCCGCACCCGCCTCGCGCGCGAGGTCTACGAGACCCTGCAGGGCCACTTCAAGCAGAAGTGTCTCGATCCGATCCGCATGAACACCAAGCTCGCGGAGGCGCCGAGCCACCGCAAGAGCATCTTCGAGTACGCGCCGCAGTCCCACGGCGCGGCCGACTACAACCGCGTCGTCGACTGGCTCCTGGCCTCGTCGGCGACCCAGCACCAGTCGACCGATGCCACGGTCGCGGCGTGAGGGCGCTCATGAAGGAAGACAAGCTGCTCGCCCACGATCCGCTCGCCGACGCCGATCTGATCCTGCGCGATGATTTCTACGGCCGCGCCACCCCGAGCGACGGACCGCGCCGTCGCCGCGCCGAGGCGGTGCCGCGCCCGACCCACTACAAGGTCATCTGCATCTCGCTCTACACCCAGGACATCGAAGATCTCGAGGCCAAGGTCGGCGAGCTCAAGCGCCGCGGCTGGACCAAGGCCAACAAGAGCCAGCTCCTCCGCCTCGCCCTCGCGCAGCTCGATCTCGACAAGCTCCCCACGCCCCGCCAGTAGTCATAGGTGATCGGTCTGCGATCGCCCGCACCACGATACCCGCCCGATCTCGCCTCGATCGCCCGCGCCTTCACACCGGTGACGGAAGTACGAGCACCGCTGCGTGGTCGCGGATCATCTTCACGACGAGGTCGTTGACGGTGTCGCCGCGATCGATGCCCTCGAGGTAGTGGGTCGCGAGCTCCATGTACTCGCGGTACACCGGCCCGAACGCCTCGGGGTCGAGCTTCTGGATCAGCCGGCCTTGGTGCTTGATGAATGCGCCGACCGACGCGTCGCCGAGCGCCGCCGCGAAGCGCACGAGGTAGGCCTCGTAGTCGTCGGTGTAGGTCGTCACGCGGCGCAGCCTAGCAGAACTCAAAACCCGCGGGCGACGCCGAGCGTGAGCACGTGCGAGAGATCGCGGCGCGTCGCGTTGGTCACGCCGGTCACGCGCGCCGAAGCGCCGGTCCAGGTCGACTTCGCGTAGCCGAGTCGATACGACGCCTGCAGGGTCCAGGCGTCCTTCCACGCGTAGTCGCCGATCAGCGACAGCCACGCCGCCATCGCGCCCGCGAGCTTGCCGTCTTCGGCGTTCTGGGTCTGGGTGCGCGAGCCCGGATAGATCACATCGATCGAGCCGGCGCCGCCGATCGTCGGCGTGATGCGCGGGATCTTCACGCCGACGCCGAACGACGGCCCGCGAAACGTCTCCGACGGCAGCTTCGCCGCGTTCATCAGGTTCGACATCGACAGCTGGCTGATGTGATAGCCGAGGCGGCCCCACGCGGTCATGCCGCGCTGGTCGTGGAAGTCGTAGCCACCGAGCACGCGGAGATCGACGTCGTGGGTCTTGAAGCCGATGTCCTCGGCGGCGGCGGCGTTGGCGTAGCGGATGCCGGGCGTCGCGACGCAGCCGAGGTACTCGATCGCGCCGCCGAGGTAATAGTCCTTCTGGTACGCGAACGCGACCTCGGCGCCGACGGTGAGCGACAGCGCGTTGGAGCCGACCGAGTAGTTCGACGGCGGCCCCGCGGGCTGCAGGTCGGGTCCGTTGCTGTTGAACTTGCCCCCGATGCTCGCGAAGCCGACCCGGGCGGTGGTGGTGATGATGCGGGCCTTGCGGATCGAGCCCTCGGCGGCGACCGCGTCGGCCGGCACCCAGCCAGCGTCGTCGCCGAGCTCGACCCGGATCCAGTCGCCCTCGGTGTCGAGGACGGTGAGCTTGGCGCCGCGCTTCAGCGTGCGGCTCGCCTTGGCCTTGCGCGAGGCGCGCGGATACAGCTTCGCCTTCGCGGCGGTGACCACCACGACCTTGATCTCGGCGGCCGGCTCGGCATCGACGTCGTCATCATCGCCATCGCGATCGCCATCGTCGCCGCCACCATCGTCATCGTCGCCGCCGCTGTCGTCGCCATCATCGCCATCGTCATTCGACGCGCGCGCGTCGCCATCGTCGCCGCCATCGTCGCCGACCGCATCGGCGCCGACGCGATCATCGGGCGCACCGTCGGCCCAGCCGCGCCGCGTCGATCGGCCATCGACGAAGGGCCGGCGCCGCGTGTTGCGCGGCACGTCGGACTCCGCGAGCGTCGTGACGCTCGAGCGCGTGACCCACCCGGTGCGGCCGTTGACGCGGACCTTGAGCCAGCGGCCCTGGGTGTTCAGCACCGCGAGGGTCTTGCCCGAGGCGATCTTGGTGACGACGCCCGAGCGCTCACCCGTGCCCTTGTAGACCTTCGTCGTGCCCGTGGTCCGGACCCGCTCGGCGTGGGCCGCGCCGAGCGACCAGAACCCGAGCCCCAACAGCAGCCCGAGGACCACCACGCGCGCGCGCGGCAGCCAGGAGAGATCGACACGAACCATGGGGCTATTCTCCTACAACCCACGTGCCGAGGCGGGCCACGTCGGAGATCCGCCCTCACTTCGATCTCAAGCCAGTGGAATCACTTGTGCTATCGTGGCGCTTCGCAGCGGCTCCGAACCATCCTGGGGGCACGAGCCCCAGGCCGCTGGGCTCCGGTCGACCTGGCAGAGGTCGGCGGCCCTCCTCGGGAGGGAGGATCTTCCAGACCGCTTCGTATTAAGGTTCGAGCTAACATCGGTTGCCGAGGGAGACCCAAACGCATGCCCGCCCCGACGTCCAAGAACTACGCTTCCAACCGCTTCCAGGTGAAGTTTGACGGCCACCCGCTGACGTCCTTCGTCAAGAGCGTCGAGGGTGGGCTGATCAAGACCGAATCAGCGGCGAACCTGACTGGCCCGTACCACATCCCGGTGCGGCACCTGACCACCCGCACCGTCGAGAAGATCTCGATGGAGATCGGGTTGTCGGGTACGGACTGGTTGATGGGGCTGCTCTCGGACGTGATCAACGACGCCAAGCACAACCGGCTCGAGGGCGAGATCCTCCACGCCTGCGTCAACACCAGCACGCGGTTCCACCAGGAATTCAAGCGCGCGCTGGTCACCGAGATCGTGCTGCCCGCCCTCGACGCGACCAGCAAGGACTCGGCGTTCGTGAAGCTGGTGATCCAGCCCGAGTCGGTCACCTTCGGGTCGGTCGCCGGCGGCGACAAGCTCACGCCCGAGAAGGAAACCAACCAGAAGCTCTGGAACGCCGCCAATTTTCGGCTGAGCCTCGAGCTGAACAACAAGAAGATCGAGTGCGAGCACGTCACCAAGATCGAAGCGATCACGGTGAAGGTCGGCACCAAGATCCACCAGCGCGGTGGCTACTTCATGCC
>JAYTAJ010000799.1:0-7825 GCA_043737575.1 Myxococcales bacterium
CACATCAACCTGGCGAGCGATCTCGACCTCTACACCGACCTCGAGCTCGCGGCCGACATCACGCTCGCCGAGTTCGCGGACGTGCGCATCTTCCGCGGCGCGCGGCTGATCGCGCGGGCGTCGCACTTCGTGCTGCGGGCCCGCAGCCTGGTCGCCAACGTCCTCGAGCCCCACCAACAGACACTCGACCTCGGCGCCAGCCTGGTCGAGCTCACCCGCTGATCGAAGGAGATCCTCATGCCACCGAATCTTTCACTGGCCGGAGACCCCGGCACTCATGGCGTCGCTGGCCTCGCTGGCGCCGCTGGTACCAACGGCGCAGCAGGCGACTCCGCCGACTGCAAAGGCATCTTCGGCAACGACGAGCCGCCGACCAATGGCGGCAGCGGCGGCACGGGCGGCGGCGGCGGCAGCGGCGGCAGCGGCGGCAACGGCGGCCACGCGGGCTCCTTCGAGCTGCACCTCGAGACCCTCGGCGGCGGCCTCGTCATCGACGTCAGCGGCGGCAAGGGCGGCGACGGCGGCGTCGGCGGCAGCGGCGGCGTCGGCGGCAAGGGCGGCAAGGGCGGCAACGGCCAGGGCTGCGAGCCGAGCGGCGTCGGCGGCAAGGGCGGCAACGGCGGCGACGGCGGCGACGGCGGCGGCGCGGGCGACGGCGGTCGCGCGGGCGACGTGTACATCTACTACGTGAGCGATCAGAGCGGCGTACAGGCGCCCGAGATCACCAGCAGCGGTGGCCGCGCGGGCGTCGCGGGCGTCGCGGGTGTCGGTGGCGCGGGCGGCGCGGTCGGCGACGATGGCGCGGCGTCGGACTACAGCCACGCCAACTGGGATCCGGGCGAGCCGAGATCCCCCGGCGAGCCTGGCGCCTCGGGCGACGCAGGCAACGCGGGCGACGGCGGCGCGCGCGGCGTCGTCATCCTGCAGCAGGTCGACGTCGTCTAGCCCGGCTCACGCGGTGAGCGCGGCGCGGAACTCGGCGGCGGAGCGCGGGCGATCGGCGGGCGCCTTGGACAGCGCGCGCAGGATGATCGCGTCGACCGCGGCGGGAGTCTCGGCGCGCAGCGTGCGCGGCGCGGTCGGTACCTCGGTGCAGTGCGCGAAGCCGACCGCGATCGCGTTGTCGCCACCGAACGGCGGGCGACCGCAGATCAGGTGGTACGCGAGCGCGCCGAGCGAGTACAGATCGCTGGCGGCGTCGACGTGCTTGCCGCGCACCTGCTCGGGCGACATGTAGTGCGGCGTGCCGAGCAGCACGCCGGTCGCGGTGAGCCCGGCCCCGGTCGTGGCCTTGGCGAGCCCGAAGTCGATCAGCTTCACCGCGTTGCGCTCGCCGACCAGCACGTTGTGGGGCTTGAGGTCGCGGTGGATCACGCCGGCGTCGTGGGCGGCGGCGAGGCCGACGCAGATCTGCTGGAGGGTGTCGATGCAGTCGGCGATCGGCACCAGGCCGCGCGCGGTGATCACCTCGGCGAGGGTGCGCCCGGGGAAGTACTCCATCGACAGGTAGAGCAGCCCGGGGCGGGCCTCGCCGAGATCGTGGATGCGGATCACGTTGGGCGAGCTGACCTTGCGCGCGGCGGCGGCCTCGCGGCGGAACCGATCGACCAGGCCGGCCTCGTCGGCGGCGAACGCCGAGGCGATGACCTTCACCGCGACGGTGTCGTCGAGGACCTCGTCGTGGGCGAGGTACACCGCGCCCATGCCGCCGCGGCCGAGCAGGCGCTCGATGCGATAGCGGTTGGCGAGGATGTCACCGACGCCGAGGCCGGCGGCCGACGACGGCGCCGGCGAGCGCGCCATCGCGGTGGCGGTGCGCTCGAGGGCCGACGGCACCGCCGCGGGCGCGGTGACCGCGGGCGTCGCCGAGCTGCTCGCCACCATCCGCTGCTCGTCGATCAGCTTCGACACCTTGCGGTTCAGCTCGAAGTCGACGCTCACCACGATCGACTCGAGGTTCTCGATCCGCTCGACCAGGAGCTTGCGCTCGGCCTTCATCGCCGCGACCTCGTCGTCGCCGGCCGGCAGCGCCCGCTGCGTCAACCGCCGCTCCTCGAGGGCGAGCTGGGCCTTGCGCTCGCGCGACGCCATCACCATCCGCACGATCACGACCGGCGTCGCGAAGGTGGCGAGGATCGAAACGATCGCGATGATGCCATCCACCGCGCGTCTATACCGCGAAGGCCGCGGCGTCAGGCCGGTTCTGAGGACACGAGCGCAGCGAGGGTCCGAAGTTCTGACCAATGTGCTGAGGCGTGCGCCAATCCGCGGATCGGCTGGAGTAGCATCGCGATCATGGATCCGGCGGCCGAGGCCGCTCGCGCTCACGGCCACGTGCCGCGCGAGCTAGGAGGCTACGAGATCATCGAGCCGCTCGGGCGCGGTGGCATGGGCGTCGTGTACCGCGCGCGCGAGCCGGGCACCGGTCGGCGGGTCGCGCTGAAGACGGTGCTGTGGGCCGGCGAAGGCGCGCTGGCGGCGCTGCGCCGCGAGATCCTCGCGCTGTCGGCGATCCACCATCCCGGCGTCGTCCGCATCCTCGCCGAGGGCATCGCTGGCGATCGACCGTGGTACGCGATGGAGCTGATCGAGGGCCGGTCGCTGCGCGCGATGCTGGCGCTGACCTGGCAGCCGACGGTGAGCCTGCACACGACGATGGCCGCGTCGGGATCGCTCGACGCGATCACCCGCGAGACCCGCGTGGTCGCGCGGCCGCCCAACGCGGTGACCGCGAACCTGCGGTCGCCCCTCGAGCCGGGGCCGCTGGCCGAGGGCTCCTTCGACCTCCACCTGCCGCCGTCGCGGCCGCCGCTCGACTGCGCCCCGCTGCTCGATCACTTCGCGCGGCTGTGCGATCCGCTCGCCCACGTCCACGCCGCGGGCATCGTGCATCGCGATCTGACGCCCGACAACGTGATCATCCGCGACGACGGCGAGCCGGTGCTGGTCGACTTCGGCCTCGCGGCGACGTTCCGCCGCGGCGGCCGCGAGGCGCTGTCGATCGGCGGCTCGATCGTCGGCACCACGCACTACATGGCGCCCGAGCAGATCCGCGGCGAGGTCGTCGACGCCCGCGCCGATCTCTACTCGCTCGGCTGCATGCTGTACGAGGCGCTGACCGGGCGGCCGCCGTTCATCGCGGCGAGCCCGCACGGCGTGCTCGCGCATCATCTCTACGATCCGCCGCTGCCCCCGACCAGCCGCGATCCGGCGATCCCGGCGTGGCTCGACGGCCTGGTGCTGGCGCTGCTCGCCAAGGATCCACGCGAGCGCATCGGCTACGCCAGCGACGTCGCCGCGATCCTGCGCCGCGAGCAGGGGCAGGTCGAGGGCCGCGTCGCCGACGCGCCCGCGCAGGGCTACGTCTACCGGCCGCGGCTGATCGGCCGCGGCGAACAGGTCGCGCGCTTCGATCCGGCGATCGGCGGGCTCCACGACGGCCGCGGCGGCATCGTCGTCCTCGGCGGACCGAGCGGCGTCGGCAAGACCCGGCTCGCGGTCGAGCTGGCGACCCGCGCCAGCGCCGAGGGCCTGCGAGTGGTCGCGTCGGAGTGCGCCGCGCTCGGCGCCGATCGCGGCGGTCGGGCCCAGACCCGCGCCGCGCCGCTGGCGCCGCTGCGACCGCTGCTCCAGGCGATCGCCGATCGCTGCAGCGAGCACGGCGCCACCGCGATCGCGCACCTGCTCGGCGATCGCGCGGCGCTGCTCGCGACCTACGAGCCCGCGCTCGGCCGGCTGCCGGGCGTCGCCGAGCAACCACCGCCGCCCGTGCTCTCCGTCGAGAGCACGCGGGCGCGGCTGTTCCACTACCTGCGCGATACCCTGCGGGCGCTGGCCGAGGTCGGCCCGGTGGTGCTGCTGGTCGACGACGTCCAGTGGGCCGACGAGCTGACCTTGCGCTTCCTCGCGTCGCTCGGCACCGACTTCTTCGCCACCGTTCCGGTGCTGGTGCTGGTGACCCACCGCAGCGAGGAGCCGCACCCGATCGTCGACGAGCTGCGGGCCCGGCCCGACGCGGTCGTGCTCGACGTCGCCGAGCTCGGCCCCGAGGACGTCCGCGCGATGGTCGGCGACATGCTGGCGTTGCGCGAGGTGCCGCGACCGCTGTTCGAGACCCTGGCAGGACAGGCCGGCGGCGTGCCGTTCCACGTCGGCGAGTACCTGCGCGCCGCGGTCGAGGACGGGCTCCTGACCCGGCGGCCCGGCGGCGCGTGGACCTTGGCCGGGCTCGATCTCCAGCTGCCGACCTCGCTCGCGGGCCTCCTGCGCCACCGCCTCGAGCGGCTCGGTCCGCTCGGCCGCACCGTCGCGCAGCTCGCCGCGGTGCTCGGCCGCGAGTTCGATCCGGCGCTGCTCGCGGAGCTGACCGGCGCCAGCGGCGGCGAGCTCGACGACGCGGTCCGCGATCTGGTGCATCGCCACATCTTCGAGGAGGCCAGCCGCGGCCGCCTGCGCTTCGGCCACGACAAGATCCGCGAGGCCGCCTACGACGAGCTCGGCCTCGCGGCGCGGCGCCGCGCCCACCACGACGCGGCCCGCGCCCTCGAGCAGCGCGCCGACGACGCCAGCCACGATCTCTACCCGGTCCTGGCGCATCACTACTCGATGGCCGACGAGCCGGTCCGCGCCCTCGAGTTCCTCGAGAAGGCCGGCGCGCGCGCCCTCGCGATCGGCGCGTACCAGGACACGATCGACTTCCTGCGTCGCGCCCTGGCGATGACCGCGCGCGGCGTCGCCGTCGATCGCGCGCGGCGCGGGCGCTGGCAGCGCTGGCTCGGCGAGGCGGCGTGGGGCCTCGGGGACATCGACGGCTGCGGCAGCCACTTCGCGGCGGCGCTCGGCGAGCTCGATCGGCCGGTGCCGACGACGGTCGGCGGCTGGCTGCGCGCGTCGGGCGTGCACATCGTGGCGCAGCTCGGCCGCCACGTCCTGCGCCGCCGATCGACCGCGATCGATCCCGACGCCGGCGAGGCCGCGCTCGCGGCGTCGCGGCTGTCGTATCGCCACTACCACGCGGGGGAGAACCTGCCGATGGTCGCGCTGGTGCTGCGCGCGGTCGATCTCGCCGATCGCGCGGGCGCCACCGCGCAGGTCGCGCATCCGTACCAGCAGCTCGGCTACCTCGCGGGGCTGTTCCGGTTCCCGCGCGTCGCCGATCACTACTACGCCGCGGCGCGGGCGTGCGCGACCGCGACCGGCGACGACACCAACCTCGCGGTCACCGGCTACAGCGAGGCGATGTACCTCGTCGGCGAGGGCCACTGCGGCGAGGCGCTGCGCCACGCCGAGGTCGCGGTCGGCCTCTTGCGCGCGCTCGGCAACGCCCACGAGCTCGAGGTCGCGCTCTCGGTGCAGGCCCACATCGAGCACAACCTCGGCCGCTACCGCGACGCCCTGTCCCGCTGCCAGGAGCTGTACGCGTCGAGCCGCGAGCGCAGCAACCGCATGCACGAGGCGTGGGGCGCGTACACCACCGCGCGCGAGCTGATCGCGCTCGGCGATCCCGACGAGGCCGCCGGGCTGTGCGCCCACGCCGAGCCGCTCGCGCGCGAGGCCGGCGATCAGGCGTCCTTGGTCCTGCTCGGCGGGCTGCGCGCCCTCGCCGAGCTGCGGCGCGGCGATCGCGCCGCCGCGATCGAGCAGCTCGATCGCTGGCTCGCCCTGGTCGACGGCAGCATGCCGACCGTGTGGTCGCTCGGCCACGGCTACGCCGCCGCCGCCGAGGCCGCGACCGATCTGGCGGTGCGCGCCGACGCCACCGCCGCCGATCGACCGCGGGCCCGGGCCGCGACCGCGCAGCTGTGGCGCCACGCCGCGGTGTTCCCGATCGGTCGCCCGGGCGCGATGGTGCTCGAGGCGCGGCTCCTCGCCCACGCCGGGCGCGGGCGGCTCGCGACCTGGGTCGCGCGGGCGGCGGTCGCGCGGGCCCGCGCCGCGGCGCTGCCGTCCGAGGAGCAGGCCGGCCTCGCGGTCCTCGCCGCCTGCGACCCCGGTTAACGCGAAACCTGGACGCTCAGGCAGCTTGCACGGCCTGGGGCGTTGGGCTACATCACGCCTTCTATGTCGACGCTGGTCACGATCCTGCACGTACTGGTGTGCCTGTTCCTGATGCTCACGGTGCTCCTGCAGCAGGGCAAGGGAGGCGGGATGGGTGGCGCGTTCGGCGGCTCGAATGCCGGATCGGTGTTCGGTGGCGCCGGTGCGTCGACGTTCCTGCGCCGCCTCACCGCGGTGGGCGCGACGATCTTCATGCTGACGTCGATGGTGCTCGCGTTCCTCGCCAGCCGCGACGCCGGCAACTCCCTCGAGAAGTACTCGAACAACGAGGCCGCGCGCCGCAAGCGCGCCCAGGAGGCCGAGAAGCGCGCGTTCGAGGGCATCGACGCGGGCGCGAGCGTCACGCCCGACGGTGACGCGGGCGTCAGCTCGACTCCGACGATCGATCCCGCGATCCCGGCGATCGCGCCGACGATCGATCCGGCCTCGGGCACGGTCACCCCGCCCGCGGGCGCCGGTGGCGCCGAGGTGCCGGCCGAGATTCCTGCCGCGACGCCGCCGGCGACGACCCCGCCCGCGACGAGGCCGCCCGCGACGACGCCGCCCGCGACGACCCCGCCCGCGACGACCCCGCCCGCGACGAGGCCAACGCCTGCCGCGACGACCCCGACGCCTGCTGCGACGACGCCCCCCGCGACCCCGCCCGTCGCGCCCGTCACGCCCTGAGCGCCGATGGCGACGGTCCGCTTCGCCAAGCTCCACGGCCTCGGCAACGACTTCCTCGTCGTCGACACGCGTGACCACGACGCGACCGCCGCGGCGCAGGTCCAGGAGCCCGAGGTCGTCCGCTGGCTGTGCGATCGCCAGTTCGGCATCGGCGGCGATGGCGTCCTCGCGCTGCTCGCGCCGACCACGCCCGGCGCGGTCGCGACGATGCGCGTCCTCAACGCCGACGGCAGCGAGGCCGAGATGTGCGGCAACGGCATCCGCTGCGTCGCCAAGTTCCTCCGCGATCGCGATCCGTCGCTCGGCGATCGCCTGGTGATCGACACCGGGGCCGGCCCGCTGCCGTGCGAGGTCTGGGTCGCCGACGGCGAGGTCGACTCGGTCACCGTCGGCATGGGCCGGCCGCGCGTCACCCGCGCCGAGATCCCGATGCTGCCCGACGCGATGGCCGACGACCGCTGCGTCGATCGGCCGATCGCGATCGACGGCGACAAGAGCGCGACCGAGCGCCACGTCACCGCGGTGTCGATGGGCAACCCCCATGCCGTGATCTTCGTCGACGACGCCGCCGCCGCGCGCCACCTCGCCGCGACCTTGGGCCCCGCCCTCGAGCGCCACCCGTCGTTCCCGAACAAGACCAACGCCGAGTTCGCCGCGATGACCGGCTCCGACGCGATCGAGCTGTTCGTGTGGGAGCGCGGCTGTGGGCTCACCCTCGCGTGCGGCACCGGGGCGTGCGCGACCGCGGTCGCCGCGTGCCTGACCGGCCGCGCCCAGCCCGGCGTCGAGCTGACCGTGCGGCTGCCGGGCGGCGCCCTCGGCATCACCGTCGCCGCCGACTACGGCAGCGTCGCGATGCGCGGCCCCGCGCGCCTGTCGTTCCGCGGCGAGGTCGACCTCGATCGCATGAGCGGCGCCCGCCGCCCCGCGTGATCGCATGCAGCGCGCGTTCGTCACGGGCGGCTCGGGCTTCGTCGGCCGCAGCCTGATCGCCGCGCTGGTCGCGCGCGGCGTCGAGGTCCGCGCCCTGGCTCGCAGCGCCACCGCCGCCGCCGCCGTCGAGGCCGCGGGGGCCACCGCGGTGCGCGGCGATCTCGACGAC
>JAYTAJ010000800.1:0-3426 GCA_043737575.1 Myxococcales bacterium
CGTCTACGCCGAGGTCGCCGCCCGCGATCTCGGCAAGGACGTCAGCACGATGCAGGTGAGCGGTGGCCTGACGTTCCGCACGCCGCTCGTCTTCTCACCGTGATCGGTTCGGCAGGGCGCAGCTTGTCCGACATCGGGTGCGGTGCCCGCCTGTGCGCTGCGGCTCGGCGAGACACCGAGTGTGGCGAGAACGTCAGGCGGACTTGACGGGCTTTCGCGGCGCGGTCTGACACCTGGCTCGTGATTGCGCAGCGTTGGTGCTCGGCACGGCGGATGCTTTGGTACCGGTCATGGTCGGCGTCATCACCGAGCAGCACCTGGAACAGGCCGAGGAAGAGTTCCCCGGCATCTCGCGGTTCCTCGCCACCTGCACCTGCAAGCCGCGGACGTTCCTCGAGCTGGTCGCGCGGTTCGAGTGCTGGTGCGAGCCGACCGCGCCGCAGACCTGCGATCAGGCGCGCAGCCGCTGACCGCCGTCGACGTAGTACCAGCGGCCCGAAACCTTGCGGAAGCGCGACCGCTCGCGATGCGCGAACGGCACGCCCGCGGTGGCGCCGCGCGCGATGAGCTCGACCACACCGATCTCGTCGTCGGCGCCGCCGGCCTCGGTCGCGACGATCGCGAGCCCGAGCCAGATCGTGTCGCGCGACCACCGCGTCATCGCGGCGACGTCGAGCGCCGCCCGGGTGGCGGCGTCGTGGGTCGCGACCAGGTGATCGATCGCGCCGCGCGCGTACGCGGTGTAGCGCGATCGCATCAGCGCCAGCGCGGTCGGCGCGGCCGCGCCCGCGACGATCGGATCGCAGCACGCGGCGGCGTCGCGATCGGTGCCACACCCGCACCGCGCCATCGCGTCAGCGGGCCCCGGGCGTCGGCGGGCGCGCCTCGATGCCGAGGCGGCGCATCAACCGCAACAGCTGGTGGCGGCTGCGCAGCCCGAGCGCGCGCCAGGCTCGCTCGCGGTTGCCGCTCGAGGCCTCGAGGGCCGCGAGCACCTGGGCCGCGGTCACCGCGGCGGGATCGGCGCCGCCGCTCTCGGAGTCGGTGGTGTCGTCGTCGACGTCGTCATCGTCCTCGGGCGGCACCAGCGCGGGCGACGACTCGACGGTGAGCCCGGCGCCGCGGCTGCGGCTGATCGCGTCCCACAGCCGGGTCTGCAGCTCGCGGACGTTGGTCGGATACGACGCCGACACCAGCGCCGCGACCAGCGCCACCGTCAACGCCGGCTCGGCGTCGAGATCGCCGCTCGGGAACGCGTGCTCGGCGACCACCGGATCGCGGACCGCCAGCACGCGCAGGAGGTGGCGCGCGATCAGCGGGATGTCCTCGCGGCGCTTGTCGAGCCCGGGCAGGCGGACCCGCAGGCGCAGCCGCGCCAGCAGATCGTGCTTGAGCGCGAGCGGATCGCGGTTGGTCGCGGCGATGACGCGGAGGTCGGCGCGACGGACCCGCGACTCGCCGAGGCGGTGGTACTCGCCGCCGTCGATCACGCGCAGGAGGTGGGCCTGCAGCGCGTGTGAGACCTCGCCGATCTCGTCGAGGAACAGGCTCGAGCCGTCGGCCGCGCCGATCAGGCCGGGCCGGTCGGGCATGCCCGGATGCGGGTAGTCGCGGGCGTTGCCGAACAGCTCGGCGTCGATGAGGCCGTCGGGCAGGGTGGCGGCGCTGCGCGACACCAGCCGTGCCGCGCCGCGCGGCGACAGCGCGTGGACCGCGCGCGCGGCCAGCTCTTTGCCGCTGCCGCTCGGCCCGGTGAGCAGCACGTGATCGTCGCGGCCGGCGGCGAACGCGAGCTGGCGTCGCAGCTCCCACGCGGCGGCGCTCTCGCCGACCAGGCCGAACTCGTCGGCCTGGCCGAAGCCGGGCATCAGCGCGGGCGGCAGCGGCTGCGGCGCCAGCTCGCGCGACCGCGCGACGACCAGCACCAGCAGCTCGTCGCGCATCTCGAGCAGATCGCCGAGCCGGGCCTGGGCCCGCGTCGTGCTCACGCCGTTGTGGATCAGCTCGCGGCGGCCGACGTTCTCGATCGCCAGGAGCCCGCGGCGCGGCTGCAGGCGCCACTGCTGGCGCGACACCCCGCGGGCCTCGAGCGGGCCGGTGACGACGCAGGCGCCGGGCCGCTGCCGCATCAGCGCCAGCGCGTGGGCGCCGGTGTCGCGCCCGAAACACAGCGTGCCTTCGCCGTCGGCGTCCTCGGCGATCGGCACCGCGATCTCGCCGACCCGGTGCGGCTCCGAGCGCGACCAGACGATCGCGAACGACAGCACCGGCGTCGGGGTCCGCACCGCGCCGTCCTGGCGTCGCGCTGTGATGAGCGTGCTGTGCTGGGTCAACGCGCCGCGATTCTTGCACGACGGCGCGGGTTGCGAGCGGCGGCTCGTGCTGACAGTCTCGTCGCGTGCCCGGGCGGCCCAGCCCCGACCGGACGGTCGGTCATCATGTCCTGATCCGCGAGCTCGGCCGCGGCGGCATGGGGACGGTGTACCTGGCCCGCGACGCCCGGCTCGATCGCCAGGTCGCGATCAAGTTCGTGTCGGTCGCGGGGCCGGCCGCGACCCAGCGGTTCATCGCCGAGGCGCGGGTCACGGCGCGCTGCAAGCACTCGAACATCGTCGACATCTACGAGATCGACGACGACGACGGCCAGCCGTACATGGTGCTCGAGTACGTCGAGGGCGAGTCGGCCCAGGCGCTGGTCGCGCGCGGCCCGCTCGATCCCGAGCGCGCGGTCGCGATCCTGACCCAGGTCGCGCGCGGCCTCGCGTTCGCGCACTCGCGCGGCGTCATCCACCGCGACCTCAAGCCGGCCAACATCCTCGTGACCGCCGGCGGCGTCGCCAAGATCGTCGACTTCGGCATCGCCAAGCCGTTCGACGACGACAGCGGCGGCGGTGGCGATGGCGATGGACTCGCCGAGCCGCCGCGCGATCTCACCGGCTCGAGCGAGCTGCCGGGCACGCTGCACTACATCGCGCCCGAGCAGGCGCGGCGCGATCCCTGCGACGATCGCGTCGACCTGTGGGCGTTCGGGGTGACGCTCTATCAGCTCCTGTGCGGGCGCTGTCCGCTCGACGGGCGGTCGTCGCGCGAGGTGCTCGCCCACGTCACCGACCTCGATCGCGAGGTGCCGCGCCTCGACGCGGTGGCGCCGCACCTGCCGCCGGCGCTGGTCGAGCTGACCCACCGCTGCCTCGAGAAGCGGCTCGAGCTGCGGATGGCGTCGGCGGCCGAGCTGGTGGTCGCGCTCGAGGCGATCGCGCCGCCGCGCGCCGAGGTCGAGGCGATCGCGCCGCCGCCCGTGGCCGCGGATCGTCGCGGCCGGATCGGGATCGCGGCGATCGTCGCGGTGGTGGTCGCGATCGCGATCGTCGCGGTGGCGATCGTCGCGTGGCCGCGGCGCGGCTCGCGCCCGCCGCCGCCGCCGTC
>JAYTAJ010000801.1:0-3419 GCA_043737575.1 Myxococcales bacterium
GCGTCGCGGCCGGGCCGACCATCCCGATCTGGCGTCGCCTGCGCATCGCCTTCGAGTGGGCGGTGCCGTTCTACCTGCGGCTGCTCGGCGTCGCGCTCACCGCGGTGCTGATCGCGCTCGCGGGCGCCGTCGTCGCCGAGCGGCTCCGGCCGCTGCAGCGCGCGCTGGCTCGCGCCGAGATCAGCCCGCCGCCGCCGCCGCCGTCGTGACGATCGGCTGCATCACCGCGAAGCCGTGGGCGCGGATGAAGTTGACGTGCTGGCCCGGGCAGCGCGCGACCTCGTCGCAGCCGCCGCAGCGCAGCGACTTCGCGTAGAAGTGCTCGGCGATGTAGCGGCGGGTGTAGCGGAAGATCTCGAGGCGGCCGTCGGGCCGCATCATCGCGGTGTCGACGCGCGCGCGGGGCGGCCGCGGCGCGCGGCCGAGCACGCAGGCCGGGACGTTCTCGACCGGGACGTCGGCGGTGAAGGCGCCGAAGAAGCCGCGCAGATCGAGATCGTGCGCGGTCGCGTCGCTGACGAGATCGTAGTTGGGCTGGCGCAGCACCAGGCGCGGCGAGATCGCGGTGAGCGAGAGCAGCCACGGCGCGGTCGCGCGGCGCAGCGGCACCACGACCTCGAACGCCGCGTCGATCGCGAGCAGCGCCTCGGCCTGGGCGACGTCGGCGGCGAGCGCGCGCACCAGCACGCGCCCGTCGATCGCGCCACCCTCCAGCGCGGCGTCGAGGCCGTCGTAGCGAGCCAGCTCGAGGGCCAGCGCGGGGACGCCGGCGAACGGCGCGGCGGCGCGGCGCGCGGTCGCCAGATCGGGCGCGACGATCTCGACCACGCGGGCGCCGCCCTGGAGCGCGAGCAACGGTGCCGACAGCCGCGGCTCGAGGTGGCGCGGCGCCAGCTGTCCGACGATCGGCAAGCGCCGCTTCTCGACCTCGGGCTCGGCGATCGCCGCCATCGCCGCGGCGCGCTTGGCGCTCGCTGGATCACCGCCGTAGACCGGCGGCAGGGACGCCTCCCACCCGGTGTCGACGCGGAGCTCGTCGAAGCGGCCCGCCGCGGTCGCGCGGACGTCTTCGAGCGTGTCGCACAACGGCTCGAGGTAGCAGTGCTGGCACTGCTCCGGCGCGCGGCAGTGCAGCGGCTGACCGCGCTCGAGCAGCAGCTCGTACTCCTCCTGGCGGCCGCGGACCTCGTCGTTGAACTTGTAGGGATCCTGGATCAGATCCTCGAAGCCCTCGCAGTGCGCGGGCGGGAACCGGTTGAGCCACACGTGCATGTCGGGCTTGCGCGCCCACGCGAACGCCTCCTGCAGGTACGGCTGCATCTCGGCGAGGTCGTAGAACAGCGTGTCCTTGCCGTCGGTGTAGGCGCGGCCGAACGGGATCACGTGCAGCAGATCGAACTCGCGCACGCCCTTGGCGACGAAGGTCTCGATCAGCGCGGGCAGCTGGCGGACGTTGCCGCGGTTCACGCACACGTCGATGTTGACGATCGGCCGGCCGTCGGCGAGCGCGTGCTCGAGGCCCTGGACCTCTTGCTCGAACGCGCCCGGGACGCCGACCAGCGCGTCGTGGATCTTGGCGTTGGGGCCGTGGATGGAGAACGTGATCTCCGACAGCCCCTCGTCGAGCGCGCGGACCAGGAAGTCGCGGTACGCGAACAGGCGGCCGTTGGTGACGGTCTGGATGCGCGGGTAGCCGGCCAGGCGGCCGAGGCGCACGAAGTCGACGAAGCGCGGGTGGATGGTCGGCTCGCCGCCCGACAGGATGAGGCGGGTCGCGCCGCGGCGGCGGCCGTCGAGGATCTGGTGCTTGACCTCGTCGGCATCGCGCATCTCGCCGTCGTGCGCGCGCGAGTCGAGGCAGAAGATGCAGCGGTCGTTGCAGTCGTAGGTCAGGCGCACCCAGTTGCGCTGGTCGTGCGCCGCCTGCTCGCGGACCAGGACATCTTGCTCGTGCAAGCGGCGAGCATAACCGGTTACCCTCGGCGGGTGCGCGTCGTCGTGATTCACCCGCCGCTGTCGGTGGCGCGCGACTTCATCGACTACCCGTACCTGGCCGACCTCGGCGCGGTGCAGCTCGCGGCGGTGCTGCGGGCCCGCGGCGACGACGTCACGCTGATCGACAGCTTCGCGCTGCCCGGGTCCGATCTGGTGTGGCGCGACGACGGCCGCGCGCTGCTCGGCGCGCCGATCGACGACGTCCCCGACTGCGACGCCATCGTCGTCGCGTACACGCCGTTCCATCGGCCGCCCCACCGCGACGACGTGCTCGCGGGCGTGCTCGCGGCGCTGGCGTCGCGCGCGCCGATCGTCCTCGCCGACTGCTACCAGTCGGGCCAGCACTACGTCGAGACCGGCGACGACGCGGTGTTGCGCGCGTATCCGGAGATCGCCGCGTACGTGAAGTACGAGGCCGAGGTCACCGTGCCCCTCGTCCTCGACACCCGGCCGGCGCGCGCGGCCCACCGCGGCGCGTCGCCGATCCTCGATGAGCTGCCGGTGCCGGCGTGGGATCTGATCGATCGGCCCGCGCGCGATCGCTTCGCCGCCCGCGTCGTCGCCAACCTCGGCCGCGGCGCGTGGGCGTTCCCGATCGACGGCCGCACGCTGCCGATGGTGACCTCGCGCGGCTGTCCGTTCACCTGCGCCCACTGCAGCTCGAACCCCGAGCGCCGCGCGGGCGAGCCCAAGACCCAGCGTCGCCTCGGCGCGGCGCGGCTCGCGGCGCACCTCGATGCGCTGGTCACCTTCGGCGCGACCCGGGTCGCGATCCTCGACGAGCTCGCCAACGTCAACGCCGCGCACTTCGATCGCCTGCTGGCGCTGCTCGAGGACCGCGACCTCCGCTTCGAGCTGCCCAACGGCCTGCGCGCCGACTACCTCGAGCCGCGCCACCTCGCGCGCATGCGCGGCCGGGTCACCACCGTCAGCGTCAGCGCCGAGAGCGGCTCGCAGCGCGTGCTCGACGCGTCGGTCGGCAAGCAGCTCGAGCTGGCGCGCATCACCCGCGTCGCCGCCGACGCTCAGCGCGCCGGCGTCGCGCTGCTCGTCCACTACATGATCGGCCTGCCCGGCGAGACCGCCGAGGAGATCAACCAGACCCTCGCGTACGCGCTGCGGCTGTGGGACGACCACGCGGCGTACCCCGCGGTGCAGTTCGCGACGCCGCTGCCCGGCACCCGCCTCGCCGCCGGGCGCACGCTGCCGGTGGTCGACGACTGGGGCCCGCACTTCCAGCGCGGTGGCACGGCGTCGTTGTCGGCCGTCGACGCGCCGACCCTCGATCGCTTCATGACGACGTTCCGCGCTCGCCTCCACGCCAGCGCCGGCCCGCAGAAGCTGATCATGAACGTCACCTACGTCTGCAACAACCACTGCACGTTCTGCGCGGTCGGCACGCGCACGCAGATCGACGGCCACCC
>JAYTAJ010000802.1:0-3415 GCA_043737575.1 Myxococcales bacterium
CACGCCGAGCATCGTCGCCGCGGCGCGGCCCCAGGCGCCCTTGTCGCGACCGCGCGCCGGCATGCGCACGCCGAGGGCGCGGTCGGCGGCGGCGAGCAGCTCGTCGAGATCGGCCGGCTCGTCGGTCGCGCTCGGCGGCGCGGTGCGAGCGTCGGGCAGCGGCCGCGGCCACTGCGTCGACGGTGGCGCCATGCCGCGGGCGGCGGCGACGTGGACCAGGCGCGGGCCGATCAAGGTCGGCACCGGTTGCAGCGGCGTGCCGAGCAGGTGGGCGCCGCCGGCCTCGGCGATCGCGCCCCACCGCCACAGCCCGGCGCGGGTCGCCGCCGCGTCGGACGGACCGTCGAGCTTCACCGCCGCGGCGAGGGTGCGCAGCTCGTCGTGGCGCAGCCGGTTGACCAGGCCGGGCAGATCGCCCGCGAAGCGATCGACGACCGCGGTCGCGAGGCCGTCGTCGTCGTCGTCGCGAACGTCGCGGACGCGCGCGCCGATCAAGCGGCGCAGCGCGGAGCGCGGCAGGCGGGCGGCCAGGGTGCGGACGGCGTTCACGACGCCGCGATGGTACCGTCTCGCCATGTCTCGTCGTGCCGTCGGTGCCGCGCTTTGCGCCGCCGCAGCGATCGCCCTGGTGGTGGCCGCCTTCGCGCCGTGGTGGCGGATCATCGATCGCGGCGAGGACACCGGCATGCGCGCCAACTTCTCGCTGCTCGGCGGCGAGCTGTGCCGCACCGGCGGCGAGATCGCCTGCAAGACCCTGTCGTACACCGGCCGCATCGGCCTGCGCGACGAGCTGTTCGCGTGGACCGGACGCTTGACCCTGGCGGCGATCCTGGTCGCGGCGACCCTGGCGCTGGTGCTGGCGTTCGCGGGCGGCGGCCGTCGCGCGATCCTGCGCGCCACCACCGCCACCACCGCCGCGATCGCCGCGGGCCTCGGCGCCGCGGTGATCGCCCTCGAGCAGCTGCCGCTGTCGGGCGACACCCAGCTGGCGTCGGGGCTGTGGGCCGCGATGATCGGTTGTCTGTGCGCGTCGGCCGCGGCGGCGTGGCCGATCGGCGAGCCGGGCGCGATCCCGGCGGCGCGGCGCTGGAGCCTGGCGCTCGGCGTGCTCGCGCTGGCGCTGATCGCGTGGACCACGATCGGCCTGCGGGTGTGGTGGACCGGGACCGGGACGTTCTCGAGCCGCGGCATGTCGCCGCTCGGCATCGAGCTGTGCGATCGCGATCAATGCACCCAGCTCGGCCTCGGGCCGCGCCGCCTGCCCGCCCTCGCGACGATGACCGCGGCCGCCGCCTTCGCCGCCGCGCTGGTCGTGGTGTCGATCGGCCTGGCGACGCGCGTGGTCCGCGGGGTGGCGCCGCGGGGCTGGGCGATCGCGACCGCGATCGTCGGCGGGCTCGCGGTCAGCTTCGGCGCGGCGGCGCTGCTGGTGGTGCCGCGGCGCGGCGCGACGATCGGCCCGGGCGCGTGGGGCTTCCTGATCGCGGGCGCGGGCCTGGTCGCCCTCGCGATCGTCAGCCGCCGCGTCGTGCGGTGGATCGATCCGGTCGACACCGACGCCCCGGATGGCGTGCGCGTCCTCCCGTTCGGCACCGCGCCGCAAGGCCCGCGGCCGGTGCTCACGCCGCTCGCGCCGCTCGGCCTGCCGTTCTCGTTGAATCCGCCGACCGCGAACGCGGCCGCGCCGAACGCCAATACACCGATCGCGCGGAGCCCCTTCGCGCCGCCCGCGCCGCCCGCGATCGCGCCGAGCCCGTACGCGCCGCCCGCGATCGCGCCGCGCGCCCCGGTCGTCGCCGCGCCGATCCCGCGTCGCGTCGCGCCGCTGTGTCCGAGCTGCCGCGGCGCGACCCTGTGGCACGGCAAGCGCGCGGCGTGGTGGTGTACCGCGTGCAAGCAGACGCTGTGAGCCGCGCGATCGTCGTCGCGCTGGCGCTGCTCGCCGCCAGCTGCGCCCTCGACGATCGGCTGCCGCCGTCGGCCGCGACCGCGGCGCAGCGCGATCAGGATCGCGCCGCCGCCCGCCTGCGCGCCCACGTCATCGCCCTGCCCGGCGTCGTCGCCGCCGCCGTCACCGTCGCGCTGCCGCTCCGCGATCCACTCGCGGCCACGCCCGATCCGGCCCCGCCCCGCGCCGCGATCGCGGTGACCGTCGACGGCGATCCCGCCGCGGTCCGCGCCGCCACCGCCGCCGCCGCCCACGCGCTGCTCGGCGCCGACGCCGCGATCGCGATCGATCTGCTGCCGGCTCCGACCGTCACCGCGCCGCGTCCGCGGGCCCGCACGATCGCGATCGTCGCCGCGATCGCGGCCGCCGCCACCGCGCTGACGATCGCGCTCGGCCTGGCCCGGATCCGGGCCCAGGCCCGCTACCGCGGGATCAGCGCCCAGTAGTCGAGGTCGAGCACGACCCGCGGATCGCCGCCCTTGCCGTCGACCGGCGCCGCCACGGGCTCGACCACGGGATCGACGTCCTTCACCGCGACCATCCGCAGCCGCAGCGCGCCGACGTCGGTGCGGCCGCGGATCTCGGCGCGCTCGACCACGTCAGTCCACGCGTAGATGGTGTCGCCCGCGTAGGTCGGGTTGACGTGACTGCCGCTGTTCCACGCCGCCATGCGCAGCACGTTCTCGAGGCCGGTGAACGCCAGCGCGTACGCGACGCTGATGACGTGGCCGCCGTACACCAGCCGCCGCCCCGCGGGCGTCGCCGCGGCGGCGCGCTGATCGAAGTGGACCCGCGCGCTGTTCTGGTACAGCCGCGTCGCCATCGTGTGATCGGCCTCGTCGATCGTCATCGCGCCGCCGTGGAGGATCCGCTCACCGCGCTGGTAGTCGGCCCACTGCCGGGTGCCGCCGGTCGCCCACCGCAGATCGGGAAACCGCGACAGGTTGAGCGCGTCGGGGACCGGCAGCTCGTCGACCTCGACCGCGACCGGCACGGCCGGCACCACCGCGGTCGGCGCCGCCGCCGCGGGGTCGCGCTTCGGCACCATCACCCAGCGCACGAACGTCACCAGCTCCTGGCCCTTCTGGTTGTGGCCGCGGGTGCTGACGTAGACGATGCCGCGCTTGCCGTCGGACAACTCGCGCACGCCGATCACCTCGGACTCGGCGGCGATGGTGTCGCCGGGGTAGATCGGGCGGTGGAACAGCACCCGGGCGTAGCCGAGGTTGGCGACCGCGTTGCGCGACACGTCGCCGACGGTCTTGCCGAAGACGGTGTGGAAGCCGAGCAGATCGTGGGCGCACTCGCGGACGAAGCCGAGGCTGCGCGCGAACTCGGTCGACGACGACAGCGGCCGGCGATCGCCGGTCAGCGCGATGTAGAGCGCCAGATCACCGCCGTGCAGCGTCCGCGGCGTCGCGTGCTGGAAGCGCTGACCGAGCGTGAAGTCTTCGAAGAACCGATCCG
>JAYTAJ010000803.1:0-3413 GCA_043737575.1 Myxococcales bacterium
CGCGACGCGAGGGCGTGGATCGCGAGGCGCTTCGATCGCAGCGCCAGGTACGCCGAGCCGGCTTCCTCGCCGTCGCCGCCGTGGACGACGCCATCGCACGGCCGCGGCCGCGCGTCGCCATCGACGCAGGTCAGCGCCGGATCGGCGAGCTCGGGCATGTAGATCGCCGACAGCCCGGGATCGAACAGGTAGCTGGCGGCGGCGAACACGTCGACGCCGTGGCTGACCGCGCCGTAGCTCGCCGCCAGATCCTCGCCGCGCGACGCCAACGCCGGGCGCCGCGCCGGATCGCCAAACGTCTCGGCGGTGGCGCGGGTGGTGCTCTGGACCCGCAGCCCGGGCCGCGACGCGCCGGTCGCGGTGACGATCTGGATCGCGCCGAGCAGCGCGCTCTGGCCGTACACCGACCACGCGCCGCCGCGGATCATCTCGATGCGATCGATCGCGATCATCGGCAGGCCGAGCTCGGCGCCGGGGGTGGCTTGCTGGTAGACCGCGTCGTTGACGCGATGGTTGTCGATCGCGAGCGCGATGCGGGTGTTGTAGTCGCCCGGCACGCTGACGCCGCGCACGCCGAGGTAGCTGTAGCCCCGGTCGTTGGAGAGGTACACGCCGCGCAGGCCGCGCAGCGCCTCGCCGACGGTGCGATAGCCGAAGCGCTCGATGTGGTCGGCGTCGATCGTCGACACCAAGGTCGGCGAGTCGCCGGGCGCTTGCTCGTAACGCGACGCCGCGACCACCGGCCGCTCGAGCAGGTCGCCCAGCGACAGCGCCTCGACGTCCTCGACCTCGGCGAGATCGAGCGGCTCGGCGGCGGCCGGGCGCAGGAGCGCGATCACGATCGCCGCGCTGGTCCACCGACGCAAACGTTGCACGGAACCTGGATCGACCAACGGCGCGATTCGTGAAGGGGGACGGCTGGTGGCGTTCGCGAAACGTTCGGGCTACGTTCGCCTCATGTTCAACCGCGACGAGGAGCACGTCATCACCGCGGTCGCGGCCCTGCTCGCCAAGGTCGACCCAGCCCGACGCGCCGCGATCGCGAGCGAGGTGCTGCAGCGCCTGAGCGGGACGTCGCCGCTCGCCAACCGCGACGCGCCGACCACGCCGGTCGCCCGCCGCGTGCCGGCGCCGAAGCCGCCGCGCAAGGAGTGAGCTAGGGGCTGTCCCTAATTGGATCGTCGGCTGCGACCGTCGCATTTCGGGCGCCTCCGACCGTACGTCCGGTACTCACTCGTCGCGGGTTTCAACCCGCTCCTCGCTCCGTTCCGGGCGTGCGCCCGGATTCGCCGCGAACTGCTCGGTCTCGCTCGACGATTCAAATAGGGACAGCCCCTAGCGCGCGAGGCGATCGGCGAGGCGACGGTGCTCGAGGGCACCGACCACCGACAGCGGAAACGGCGGGGTGGCGCGACGGGCGGCGGCGTGGCTGACGGCCAGGGTCCGGATCCGCGCGGCGGCCTCGCCGAGGCGATCGCGCAGCGCGCTGTCGCGCTCGGCGGCGCGGATCAGCGCGGCGCGGGCGTCGTGCTGGAGGCGGCGATCGCGGCCGATCACCAGCGCGTCGCAGCCGGCCCGGATCGCCCGGACCGCGGCGTCGCCGGCGCCGAAGTGATCGACGATCGCGCGCATCGCCAGATCGTCGGACACGATCACGCCGCGGTAGCCGAGCCGCTGCCGCAACACGCCGTCGACCACCGCGCGCGACAGGGTCGCGGGCACCGCAGCATCGAGCGCCGCGTACACGACGTGGGCGGTCATGATCAGCGGCAGGCCCGCGGCGGCGGCGGCGCGAAACGGCGCGAGCTCGACCGCGTCGAGGCGCGCCTCGTCGTGATCGATCCGCGGCAGCGCGAGGTGGCTGTCGACGCTGGTGTCGCCGTGGCCGGGGAAGTGCTTGCCACACGCCAGGACCCCGGCCCGGGCCAGGCCGGCGGCGACCGCGAGGGCGCGCCGGGTGACGGTCGCGGCGGTGGTGCCGAACGCGCGATCGCCGATGACCGGGTTGGCCGGGTTGGTGTGGATGTCGAGGATCGGCGCCAGATCGACGTCGATGCCGAGCGCGGCGAGCTCGCGTCCGAGCGCGAACCCGATCGCGTCGGCCAGCTCGACGTCGACGCCGTCGGGCTGGGCGTCGAGCGCCAGCATCGGCGGCCACTGGGTCGCGGGCGCGCGCAAGCGCTGGACCTCGCCGCCCTCCTGATCGATCGCGATCAACAGCGGCGCGTCACGCGGCGCGGCGGCGTGGAGCGCCGCGGTCAGCGTCCGCAGCGCCTCGAGCTCGATCACCGCCTGCGGCACCGGGCCGTGCACCACCGAGGTCACCAGGTTGCGCTGGAACAGCAGCACCGCGCCGAGCTCGCCGCGGCCGATCGCGCGGCCCAGCTCGTCGGTCACCGTGTCACCGCCGAAGCCCAGCCACAGCACGCGGCCGACGTCGTCGACCAGGGTCACAGCGCGACGTCGACCCAGACCGGCCAGTGATCCGAACCGACCACGCCGCGCTCGACCGTGGCGGTCGACGCCGCGAAGCCGCGCACGAAGATCGCGTCGAGCCGCGACTCGATGCCGTACATGCGGTGGGTCGGCCCGACGTCGGCGGCCGGCGTCGCGAAGCCGATCTGTCGCATGTAGTCGTCGAGGACCGGGGCCTGATCGGTGTCGACGATCTGCGCGGTCGGCACCAGCGGCACCTCGCCCTCCTCCCACAAGTACGGGTTGGTGTTGACGTCACCCGCGACGATCGCGGCGTCGGGCAGATCGATCACCGCCGGCCGCAGCTGCAAGATGCGGTCGGTGACGTTGATCCGGGTCTCGAGGTGGACGTCGACCACCGGGACCCGCACCGCGCCGACCACGACCTCGGCGAAGATCGCGATGCGCGGCTTCCAGTCGTCGGTGGCCGGCAACATCATGAGCGCGGCCTGGTCGAGCGGATAGCGCGACATCATCGCGAGGCCGTGGGTGCCCTCGCCCTTCATGCGGCCGGGCACGTAGATCCAGGCGAGGCCGAGGCGCGCCGCGAGCCGGCTGGCGCGGGTGCTGCCCTCGCCGGGGTAGGCCTCTTCCTCCTGGAACAGGAACAGATCGGCCGACGCGAGCGCGGGGTTGCCGCGGATCTGATCGGCGAGCAGCGTCGGATCGGCGCCGAGGTGGACGTTCCACGTGACGACCCGCAGGTGGGTCGGCTGGTAGGTGTCCGTCCGCTTCTCCGGCGTCGACGAGGCGCGGCCGATCTCGGCGGCGAGGGCGCCCTCGATCGTCGTGACCGCGACCCACTCGCGGCCCGGGCCAGTGTCGAGGCCGCAGCCCGCGAGCCCCACGGTCGCGACAGCAGAGACGCAGAGCCAGGCGCGGCGCATCGAGCGAAGCATAGCCGCGGTCGGCCGATCGTCCCAGCGCGAACTGCGATC
>JAYTAJ010000804.1:0-3409 GCA_043737575.1 Myxococcales bacterium
AGGATCTCGACCGGATCGTTCAGCGGCGTCGACGTGCCGTGGGCCTGGACGTAGTCGATCGTCGTCTCGCCGGCGTCGGCCAGCGCCGCCGCCATCGCCCGGGCCGCGCCGTCGCCCTCGGGCTCGGGCGCGGTGAGCCGGTAGCCGTCGAGGCTGCGGCCGACCCCCGCGACCTCGCACAGCGGCGCCGCGCCGTCGACGTCGTCGCGGGTCAGCACCAGCATCGCCGCGCCCTCGCCGACCACGAAGCCATCGCGGCGCTGATCGAACGGACACGACTGACCGCGGGCGCTCAGCGCGCCGAGCAGGCCGAAGCCCGCGAGCATCAGCGGCTCGACGTCGGCGCCGACGCCGCCGGCCAGCGCGACGTCGCACGCCCCGGCGCGGATCGCCCGCACCGCCTCGACCACCGCCGCCGCGCCCGACGCGCACGCCAGCGACACCGTCACCACCGGGCCGCGCGCCGCCAGCGCCTCGGCGACGATCGCCGCGATCGCCGCCGGCGAGATCACCCGCGCGTCGACCCGCGCCGCGAACCCCCGGGCCTGCACCGCGAACGCCGCGGCGTCGAAGGTCGCGCCACCGCCCGCCGCTCGCGCCAGCGCCAGGACCGTCGCGTAGCTGGCGCGCCCCGACTCGGCGCCGAGGAACACGCCGATCCGCGCGCCGTCGATCCGGACCTCGGCCCGCGCCCACGCCTCCCGCGCCGCCGCGATCGCCAGCGGTCGCCGCCGATCTTCCTCGCCCGCGTCGGTCGCGATCGCCGCCGCGACCTCGCACGGAAAGCCGGTCGGGTCCCACGCGGTCACCCGCTCGATCGCGGTCGCGCCGGTCGCCAGCGCCGCCGCGGTCGCCTCCCAGGTCGCGCCGAGCGGCGAGCGCACGCCGACGCTGCGGATCACCACCCGCGGGGTCACGGCGCCTCGGGCGACTCGAGCGATCCGTACAGCCAGATGTTCAGGTGCTCGCGGCGGCGCGCGATCAAGATCGGATTGGTGACGCGCGCGAACGCGAAGCCGAGCTCGGCCTCGACCGCGAGCTCACCGTCGAGCCGAGCCCACGCCTTCACCCGGCCGCCGTCCTCGGTCGCGGTGACGCCGCGGGCCTCGAGCGCGAGCCGATCGCCCGGTCGCACCACGCGGCGGAACTTGGTGCGATCGATCATCGTCAAGAGCGCGTGCAGATCGTCCCGGCCGCGCTGCCGCATCGTCGCCTCGAGCAGCACGCCGCCGAGCTGCGCCAGCGCCTCGACGATCAGTGCGCCCGGCATCACCGGGTGGCCCGGGAAGTGCTCGTCGAAGACGTCGTCGGACAACGACACGCACTTCAGGCCGTGGGCGACCTCGGGCGGCGTCAGCGTCGTGATGCGATCGAGCAGGACGTAGCGCAAGGCGGCGGCGAATGTACACTCGCAGGTCTCATGGAGTGCACGTCTTGTTCGCCCGCGCGACCGGATCGGCCGCATACGTTCCTCGCCCACGAGTACATCGCGTGCGACGGCTGTGGCGCTCGTCACGAGGCGCGGGTGGTGCTGCGCGACGGCGCGGTGTTCCACCTATTACTGTGTCCGAGCTGCGGACCGCGTGACACGCCGGCCGCGCCCGACGCCGAGGCCTACGTCAAGGCGTTCGTCGCCCGCGGCACCGTCCCCGACGGCCTGGTCGGCGATCACCTGTTCAAGCACACCACGTCGACCTGCCCCGGCTGCCTCGCGCTGGTCGAGGCCGCGGTGGTGATCCGCAACGGCCGCGTCTACTTCTTGAAGGACTGCCGGAGCTGCGGGCCGTCGGAGGCGCTGGTGTCCGAGGACGCCAACTACTATGCGCGGGCCTACGCGTTCGCGCGCGCCGGCACCGAGCCGCTGCAGTTCCGCGGCGAGGTCGCCCACGGCTGCCCGACCGACTGCGGCACCTGCGGCGATCACGAGCAGCACACCTGCCTGCCGATCATCGAGATCACCGATCACTGCAACCTCGAGTGTCCGGTCTGCATCGTCGACAACCAGTACTCGACCCACCTCGCGCCCGCGGTGTTCGCGCGCATGATCGACGGCCTGGTCGCCGCCGAGGGTCAGTGCGAGTCGGTCGCGCTGTCGGGCGGTGAGCCGACCAGCCACCCCGAGCTGCTCGAGCTGATCCGGATCGCGACCCGCCCCGAGATCGGCCGCATCGTCGTCATCACCAACGGCATCCGGCTCGGCCGCGATCGCGCGTTCGCGACCGCGCTCAAGGCCAGCGGCGCCTACGTCGGGCTGCAGCTCGACGGCTTCTCCGCCGACGTCCACCAGATCATCCGCGGCCGCGATCTGACCGAGGAGAAGGCCGCGGCGCTCGCGGCGCTGCGCGAGCTCGACATCCCGACCCAGCTGATCTTCGTCGCCACGCTCGGCGTCAACGATCACCAGATCGGCCAGGCGGTCGAGCTGTTGGTGCGCGAGCCCCACATCCTGTCGCTCAACTTCCAGCCGGTCGCGTTCACCGGCCACGGCGGCGGCACCTTCGCCCACGATCCGATGAACCGCCTCACCATCCCCGGCGTGATCCGGTGCATGGACGAGCAGAGCGACGGCCGGCTGCGCTACACCGACTTCTTCCCGCTGCCGTGCTCGCATCCGCAGTGCGTGTCGCTGACGTATCTCCTGCGGCTCAACGACGGCAGCTGCCTGCCGTTCGCGCGCTTCGTCGACTTCGAGAAGTACACGACGCTCCTGCGATCGTCGGCGACCTTGCCGGCGTCGGCCGAGGTCGAGGAGGCGCTGCACGAGCTGGTGCACGACGTGTTCGCGCGCCAGGACGAGATCGAGCGCGGGCCCGAGGTGCTCGCCGCGCTGCGCCGCTCGCTCGACGAGATGTTCCCGCCGCGGCCGCTCACCGCCAAGGAGTCGATCGCCGCCAGCGAGCGCCAGTCGAAGTCGATCTTCTTGCACCACTACATGGATCGCCATGACTTCGATCTCGAGCGCCTGCGCAAGTGCTGCCACCACTACCCGCAGACCGACGGTCGGATCATGCCCGCGTGCGGCTTCAACATGTTCCACCGCGGCGCCGCCAAGGGCCCCGGCCCGACCCGCGCGGTCCGGCTGCCGGTCGTCAGCTGATGGGCGGGCTCGACGGCCGCACCGCGATCGTGACCGGCGGCTCGCGCGGGCTCGGTCGCGCCATCTGCGTCGCCCTCGCCGCTGACGGCGCCGACGTCGCGTTCAACTACCTGCGCGACGACGACGCCGCCGCCGAGACCGCCCGCGCGATCGCCGCGACCGGCCGCCGCGCCTGGCCGTACAAGGTCTCGGTGCTCGACCGCGCCGGGCTGCGGACCATGGCCGCCGAGGTCGCCGCCGCGACCGGCCGCCTCGACATCCTCGTCAACAACGCCGGCCACGGTCAGGTCGTGCCGATCGCGCTGATGGAGG
>JAYTAJ010000805.1:0-3405 GCA_043737575.1 Myxococcales bacterium
TCCAGACGAAGCCCGGCGACCGCACCATGCGCGGCCCGAAGCCAGCCGGGATCGCGGTCCGCGGCTCGATCGCCGCCGCGACCGTCGAGCGCAGCGCGGCGAGGTCAAGCCGTTGCTGCACGCCACCAGGGCCGGGCGTCCGGTTGCGTGACAGCAACGCGATCGCCGCGTCGCGGAACGCCGCCACCGAGGGACTGTCGTGCTCCTTGTCCGGGCCTTGCGGCCATTCCCGCGGTGGCTCGCCGTCGATCGGATCCCACGCCAGCCCCTCATCGCGCTGCGACGCCGCGGCGACATCGCTGGCGGTCGGCAGCGGAGCGTCGAGCACGCTCTCGAGCCACGACTCGGTCGGGATGCTCTCGTCGAGCTTGTCTGGCTTCGACGGCAGGACGCTCGCATAGGTGCCATCGTTGACGCGCCCGATCATCGGCTCGGACGGTCGATCGGCCCGCGCCTGTCGACGGCCGAGCGCCCCCAGTGGCCTCGCCAGGCGCCGCAGTGCACCCGACAGCATGGCGAAGCGCGGTGGACTGGCATCGACGCGGCTGCGCACCGTGCGCGTCGCCGAGCGGACGCGTCCGTGGACCGCCGCGGTCAGCACCAGCACATCCTCGACAGGCGCGTTCCTGACGTGGCGGCGATGCAGGCGATCACTGACCGCGCGCGCCACCTGCGCCATGCGGAGCTGTGCGTTGGCTTCGCGGATACCAGCGACCTGATCCCACGCCGACGCCATCAGCTCCTGCTGCTGCGTCTGCACGATCTCGGTGCCCACCGCCGCGGCGACGCGCGTCCGCGGATCGGCGTTCAGCGCGTCGAACCACGGCGGCGTCGCTGCATTCGGCACCAGCCGCTCGCGCCGTGCATGCCAGTGACCGTACAGCGGCGGCGCCACGATCGGCGTACCGCCGACCTCGAGCACCTCGGCCGGCAGATTGACGATGCTCGCCAGCGTGGCGACGAAGCCCGGATCGGGACCTGGCGTCGTCGGCGCGCTGGGCGGTTGCAACGCCGCCCCGAGCTGCAACGGGGCCACCGCCGCCGCAGGCAACCCGCCGCCCGGCTCGCTCACGTCGAGCCCACGCGTCCCCGCCGTCGTCGGCAAGCTCCGCGGCGTCAGCCGCCGCGCCAAGGACTCGAAGTCTCCGCCTGCACCCGTCGAGAACTTCCAGCGATGATAGATGGGCATCGTGAGCCCGTTCACGTCTTCTACCGTCGTCGCGGTCCACGCCGCAGCGAGCGTGCTCGCGCCCTCCAGCGACTCCCGCAGACCCGCACGCCGCCCGACCTCGAACACCGGCACCAGCATCGCCCAGTACGTCGTGCGCGCGTCGAGTCGCCGCGGGCACAGGAGTCGCGCCAGACACCGCTCGGGCTGGCGCGTGACGATCTCCGCCAGCGGAAGCTCGTCAGTTCCGCTGACCTGCACGTGACTCCACGCCCAGAGCTGATCCGGAGGCGGCAGCGGTGCTTGGTGCTGGATCGTCACCGACTCGAGCGGTCGATCGCCGCGCGCGGGTACGAACACACCGAGCTCATTCTCGCGAAGGACCATCAGGCATAGCCAGGGTCGCAGTCGCTCGGTCGTCGGATCCTCCGACCGCGGCGTGTATCGCCATGGCAGATCCACCTGATCGAGCTCGACCGCAGCAAAGTAGTTCGGCTCGGCGTCAAGCGTGTGCGGCGGCGGCGTGGTCCGGCTGATCGCGCGCGCGTCGAAGCCGACGACATCCCCCGGACCCAGCAGCTCGAGCTCGGCCGTGGCGTCGATCGGGGCCGCGCTGTTGAAGGTCACGGTCACGGACAGTTGCGCCCGCACACCCGTCGTCGTCCCGACGTCGGGCGCGTTCAGCTGCGCCGCGACGCCCCGCCGCATCCACGGGAAGAAGCGGTACTCCGCGATGCTCACGCCGCCGCCTCGTACGTCGGCACGACCTGGAGCGCCCCTGCGTCACCAGGCGCGCTTGCGAGGTGCCCGCGCAACGCCAGCTCGGCCTCGCCGCGCGTCGCGTGCCCGATCAGATCCAGTCGCGGCTGCAGATCAGTCGTCGATGCGATCACGTACGTCTCCTCTTCCAGCGCGAACCGCGGTGGTGTCGACGCCGGCGGCGCGTAGGCCGCGGCCCCACGCGTGCGCAGCGGCGCCTGCGCCACCGACGACACCGCCGTGCCCGCCAGTTGCTCATCGTAGCTCGGCCGATACGGCGGCGCGCCCTGGCGCCGTCCGTATGCCCAGATCACCGTCTCGTACTCCAGCGCCTTCATCCGCGGCGGCCCCGCGCGCAGCCCTGCGCCGCCCACCGTCAAGCCCGCCGTCATCCGCTCGAAGCCCGGCCGCGACAGCTTGTCAGCGTCGGTCAGCTCCTCGAACTGCGCGGGTGCAAACCAGTCCGTGAGGGGCGTGCTCGGCGTGACCGCTCCCTCCAGCCTCACCGCGCTGACCGTGAACTCGCTCGCGCCAACCGGCCGCCCCTGCGCGAAGCGCGTGATGCGTCTCCCGAGCGGCGCGACCGATTGCCGGAGCGTCAGCGCCGCCGCCGGATCGATCCGCACGACCGACTCCTCGCTCGCAGGCGCCGCCGTCGCGATCGCGTGCATCCCCGACGGCAGCGCGGTGCTCCAGCTCTCCCGCCGAGCGACTGCCGCCTGCAGCAGCGGCCAGATCGTCCGCGCGGGCAGCTCCACCGGCTGGCCCTGACCGAACGTCACGTGCACTGCCACGCTCAGGTCGATGAACCACAATGACAGCGTCGCTTTGCCATCGATGCGCCACGGCCCCGGGCCCTTGATCCGCCCGTCGAAGTGGATCCCCGCCAGCGTGCTGTTCCCCCGCCGCAGCTTCACGCCCGCCCACACGTCGACCTGCAGCGAGAACGGCGAGAACACGATCAGCGTCTCGAACCCCAGGCTGCCGCGGATGTTCAGCGGCCCCGCCGACGCGTACAGCTCCGCCTGCGCGCCCACCTGCGCCGTGTTCGACGTCAGCGCCAGAAAGCCCTGGATGTCCAGCCGCGGATCGTCGCCCGAGCCAATCGGGATCGCGATCCGCCGCAGCGCCGGAAAACCCGGCGGCGCCCGGAACTGCGAGTGAAACCCTCCAATCGCCAGCGCGAAGCTCGGCGCATCACCCCACCGCATCCGGAACGCCAGATCGCCCGTGATCGCGAACCCCGCGATCGTCGAGTCGCGCAACGACGCATCGATCGCGAACCGCTTCTCACCGAAATCGATCTCGCCCACCACGTCGACGTGCAGATCGATGATCGGGTGATCCTGCGTCGGCAGCGCCGCGCTCACACTCCCCAGGATCACGATCCGTATCGGCGACGGCAGCTCCAGCAGCACCGCCAGCTTGGCGGTGATGATCGTCGGCGTCCCCCACCCCAGCTTCACCGCTGGACCGAA
>JAYTAJ010000806.1:0-3405 GCA_043737575.1 Myxococcales bacterium
GCCCGCCCGAGCAGGAGGTGGCGGAGACCGAGATGGAGGTCGACGAGCAGACGTCGACGAAGTATCAGCTGGAGTCACGTGAGGCACCCGCGCCTGGCCCGAAGAAGCTCGAGCCGAAGAAGCCGAACAAGCCCGATGCGCCGAAGGCTCGGCCGAAGAGCGACAGCAAGGACGACAGTCCGCGCGGCTGCACGCTGACCTCGATGCAGTAGCGGCGCGCGCGGGCTCAGCGCGACGCGGGCTCGGGGCCGAGCATGGCGAGGGCCTTCACCATCGCGGCGCGGCGGCGGGTCGGCGGGCCGGGGAGGAAGGTCTGTAGGCGCAGCCGACCCTCGGGGCCCGCGCGCTTGGCGCCGAGCTTGCCGATGCCGAACGCGGCGTTGATCTGGACGTTCTGGGCCTCGCCGTCGAAGGCGGCGAACAACCGCTCGCGGGCGTCGGGCAGCGCGCAGATCAGCTCGGCGACGCGCAGGCCGTGGCTCTCGTCGGCGGCCTCGAGCCCCGCGAGCAGCGCGGCCTCGACCTTGGCGGCGCGGGCGGCGAGGGCGGCGGCGCAGACCTCGGCGAGGGGGGCCTCGCCGCCGAGGGCGCCGACCAGGTTGGCGGCGGCGGCGATGACGGCGTCGTCGCCGAGCTGATCGAGGGCGCGGGCGGCGGCGACGCGGACCCGGGCGTCGTCGTCACGGAGCAGCGCGGCGACGGTGAGGGCGCTGGTGGCGGCCGAGGGCCCGAGCGCGCCGACTGCGGTCACCGCGTTGGCGCGCACGACGGCGCGGCCGTCGGTCACGAAGCTGAGCAGCGCGTGGGGATCGAGGTTGCCGACCTTCGCGAACGCGCGGTGGTCGAGCAGCTCGGTCTCGAAGCCGGGGACCGCGGGCACCGACGGCGGCACCGGATCGCCGTCGATCGCGTGGAGCGTGGCGCGCGCGAGCTCGCGGGCCGGCGCCGAGGTGCTGGCGCGGGCGCGCTCGAGGACGGCGCGGCCCTTGCCGAGGCCGTCCTTGCCGAGCATGACGAAGCCGCGCGCGACGTTGGCCTGGGCGCCAGGACGCGCGAACGCCTCGCACAGCAGATCGATCCCCGCGGGTCGCGCGCAGATCAGCTCGCAGATCTGCAGCGCGTGGTGGGCGTCGGCGGTCTCGAGGCCGCGGGCCAGCGCGGCGGCGATCGCGGGGTGAGCGTGGGCCCGCAACATCGTCGCGAGCTGCGCCGCGAGCGTCGCGTCGG
The DNA here is from genome assembly GCA_043737575.1 of Myxococcales bacterium. Classification (GTDB taxonomy): domain Bacteria; phylum Myxococcota_A; class Polyangia; order Haliangiales; family Haliangiaceae; genus UBA2376. The sequence goes on from JAYTAJ010000806.1 coordinate 1,228, forward strand.
CGCCGCGCAGCGCCCGGACCAGATCGTGGGCGGACGCGACGACCGCGGCCTCGCCGAGCCGCTCGAGGGCGCGGGCGGTGGCGAGGCGGACGTCGGCGTCGTCGTCGCGCAACCCGACCGCGACGGCATCGACCGGGGCACCGCCGATCACGCCGAGCGCGAGCGCGGCGTTGGCGCGGACCGCGGCGCGAGCGTCGGCGAGGCGCGGCACCAGCCCGGCGATCCCCGCCGCGATGAGGGCGGCCTTGGCCTTGGCGAGCTCGGGCTCGGCGAGCAAGCGCTGCTCGAAGCCGTCGATCGCGATCGGCGGCAGCGTGCGATCGGGCTTCGGCTCGATCAGCTCGGACGCTCGCACCACCGCGGCGCGCACGCGGGCGTTGCCGCCGCTGGTCGCCGCGGTGAGGGCCGACAGCACCGGGCCCGCGCGATCCTTGCCGAGCGCGCCGAGCCCAAGCGCGGCGTTGACCCGCACGTCGACCGACGTGCTCGCGAGGGCGTCGCGCAGCCGGCCCGGCCCGTCGGCGAGCCGGCCGATCAGCGCCGCGACGCGGGCGCCGTGGGGCTCGCTCGTCACCTCGAGCCCGTCGACCAGCGCCGCCGTCGCCGCCGCGCCCAGCTCGGCGAGGACGGTCTCGGCCGCGGCGACCACCGCGGGGGCGGCGTCGCCGAGAGAGCGGACCAGCGCGGGCGCGGCGATCACGCCCGCGGCGCCGAGGCCGCCGAGCGCGCGCACGGTCTCGGCGCGGACCACGGGATCGGGATCGCGGGTCGCCGCCGCCAGCGACGGCGCGCCGCCGACCGCCGCGACGCCTTGCAGCGCGAGCACGCGCACCGCGTTCAGCCGGATCTCGACCCGCAGATCGATCAGCGCCTGCAGCAGCTCGTCGAGCGGCGCCTTGGCCGCCGCGGTGCGCAGCTCGTCGGGCGTGAGCGCGCGCAGCCGCAGCTCGGGCACCGCCGCGGGCGCGCCCTGGGCCGAGCGGAACTGCGCCGCCGCCTCGTCGCGCGTGCGGACGATGAACGCCGCGATCGCGGCTCGGGCCCCGGCCCGGACGTCGGCGACGTCGTCCTCGAAGGCGACCCGCCGCATGGCGTCGATCGCGCTCGGCGGCTCGAGATCGGCAAGCTGCCCGACGCCGCGGACCGCGTTGAACCGCACCAGCGCGCGCGGGTCCTGCGCCGCGGTCTGCAGCAGCTGCAAGCCGCGCAGGCCGACGCGGGTACACGCCTCGACGATCGCATCCGCGGCGGTGCCGTCGGTGGTGTCGAGCACGCCGATCAGCTCGGCGTCGGCCTGGCCGACCAGCTGCGAGAACATCGTCACGATCGTCTCGACCACCTGCGGCCGCGCGCTGTCGAGCGCCGCCGCGATCGCCACCAGGTGGGCGCGCTGGGCCGGGCCGAGCTGCAAGATCGCCTCGGCCGCGGCGCGCGCCGCGTCGGGGTGGCTGTCGCGGAGGAACGGCACCAGATCGCGGCCGCCGTGACCGATCGCCGCGAGGCCGCGCGCCGCGTTGGCGCGGACCACCGCGCGGCCGTCGCGCAGCCCGAGCAGCAGGTCGGGTCCGACCAGGTCGCCCTTGCGCGCGACCAGCTCGGCGTACGTCAGCGGGCGATCCTCGAGTGACACCGGGTTCGTCATGCGCCCCGCAAATGTAGACCGAGCGGTCGCCGCGTCGCCACGCCCGACGCGCGGTGTTGCGGCAAAGTGCGGCGCCAGGCCCGGGCCGGTTGCTGCCGTGATCTGCCCGGTTCTTGCCGAGAAATTCCTGGAATGTCCCTCGCAGTCCCTCGCAGAGTTGGCCCGGCCATCAAGCAAATCTCGCCGCACCCATCGCGCCGCCTCGACGGTTATCCTGCCGCCAATGCACAACCGTTTCGCCCTCGCGTTCGTCGTTCTCTCACTCGCCAGTGTCGCCGCCTGCAAGGGCGACAAGAAGGAAGGTGGTGGCGGTGGCGGTGGCGGTGGCGGTGGTGGCGGTGGCGGTGGCGGCGGCGGCGGCGGCGGCGGCAAGGTCGCGTCCTGCCACATGCCCGGCAGCCAGACCTGCCGCGAGTACCGCGGCGGCAACCTCACGCTCGGCACCGAGCACATCGCGAAGCTGTGCAGCCCCGAGATGTCGCCGACCGCGAAGTTCAGCGAGACCGCGTGTCCGACCGAGAAGCTGATCGGCACCT
>JAYTAJ010000807.1:0-7749 GCA_043737575.1 Myxococcales bacterium
GCCAGCGTGCCGCGGCCGATCGCGTAGTAGCGGAAGCCGTGCTCGCGCGCGGCGTCGGGCTCCCAGATGTTGCGACCGTCGAACAGGACGTGCTCGGCCATCGCGTCCTTGAGGCGACGGAAGTCGGCGCCGCGGAACTCCTTCCACTCGGTGACGAGCACGAGCGCGTGGGCGCCCTTCGCCGCGCTGTACATGTCGGCGGCGAGCTCGATGCGATCGCCGAGCTGGGCGCGGATCGCGTCCATCGCCGCGGGGTCGTAGCCGACGACGTGGGCGCCGGCCTCGATCAGATCGTGGATCAAGGTCAGCGCCGGGGCCTCGCGGATGTCGTCGGTCTCGGGCTTGAACGCGAGGCCCCACACCGCGATGCGGCGACCGGCCAGGGACGCGCCGAAGTGAGCCTTCACCCGCTCGCCGAGCACGCGCTTCTGGCGGACGTTGGCGCGCTCGGCGGCCTCGACGACCTCGACCGACGCGCCCCACTGCCGGGCGGTGTGAGCGAGCGCGCGGATGTCCTTCGGGAAGCACGAGCCGCCGAAGCCGGGGCCGGGGAACAGGAACTTCGGCCCGATGCGCGGGTCGCTGCCGATGCCCTTGCGGACCTTCTCGATGTCGGCGCCGACCTTCTCGGCGAGCAGCGCCAGCTCGTTCATGAACGAGATGCGCACCGCGAGCATCGAGTTGGCGGCGTACTTGGTCAGCTCGGCCGACCGGATGTCCATCGTCATGATGCGGTCGTTGATGCGGACGAACGGCGTGTAGAGGTTGCGCAAGACCCGCGCCGCGCGGTCGTCGTCGACGCCGAGGATGACGCGATCGGGCTTCATGAAGTCGTTGACCGCGTCGCCCTCCTTCAAGAACTCGGGGTTCGACGCGACCGAGAACGGATGCTGGGTCTCGGGCGCGATGATCGCGCGGATGCGATCGGCGGTGCCGACCGGCACGGTGCTCTTGGTGACGATCACCGCGTAGCCGGTGAGCGCGCGACCGACCTGACGCGCCGCCTCGTCGACGTACTTCAGATCGGCGGAGCCATCGAGCTCGTTGGTCGGCGTGCCGACCGCGAGGATCACCAGATCGGCGCCCGGCACCGCGTCGGCGATCTGGGTGGTGAACGACAGCCGACCCGCGGCGAGGTTGCGCTTGACCAGCTCCTCGAGGCGCGGCTCGTGGATCGGGATCTCGCCGCGGCGCAGGCCCGCGACCCGCTGCTCGTCGAGGTCGACGCAGACGACGTCATTGCCGAAGTCGGAGAATCCCGCGCCGGCGACGAGGCCGACGTAACCAGTGCCGATGACTGCGAGGCGCATGGCGCGGACGCTAGCACGAGGCATACCGCGAGGCGCGACGCCCACCGATCAGCGACTTGGCCGCGGCCCAGGGAAACTTCGCGAGGGTTTTCGGTGGAGGTGATAACTTTCGGTCATGGGGGCGACGCTGGCAGAGCTGACACCCACCGACCTGCCGGCTGCGCGCGACGTGCTGGCCGCTGCATGTCAGTACGATCGCGCCGCGGCGGTCGCGGAAGAGAAGCTCTACGGTCCGTCGCCGCGCGGCGCGCCGACCGGGTTCGCGGCGCGGCTGGGCGGGATCCTCGTCGGCGTCGCGGTGGCGTCGGGCGATCGCATCCGGCTCCTCGCGGTGCACCCCGCGGCGCGGCGTCAGGGCATCGGCAGCGCGCTGCTCGACGCATGCGAGCGCACGATCTGGGCGTGCGCGGCGCGGCGGGCCCGCGTCCTCGACGAGCCCGGCAACTACCTCGCGCCTGGCGTCGACGTCGACAACGTCGAGACCCTGGCGTGGCTGACCCGCCGCGGCTACCAGCTGCGCGACGAGCACGAGAACCTGGTCGTCGACGTCCGCAGCAATCCCAAGGTCAGCGCGGCCCGATCCGACGAGCTGTCCACCCGCTGCGCCGCGCGCGGCTACCAGCTGCGGCGGGCCCGCGCCGACGAGGTCGAGGGCCTGTCGGCGGCGATCTCGATCGGCTTCGGCGGCGCCTGGCCGTTCGAGATCGAGCGCGCCTGCGGCAACGACGAGTGCGGGCTCCACGTCGCGGTCCGCGACGGCCGCATCGCCGCGTTCGCCGCCCACGACGGCAACAACCGCGGCCTCGGCTGGTTCGGCCCCGCGGGCACCTGGCCCGAGCACCGCGGCCAGGGCCTCGGCGAGGCGCTCTTGATCGCGGCGCTGGTCGACATCGCGGCGCGCCACGCCACCGCCGAGATCGCATGGATCGGTCCGCGCGAGTTCTACCAGCGCGCGGTCGGCACGATCCGCACGCGCCGCTTCGCCGTCATGACCCGCGACAGCCCCTTCAAGCGCTCCACCATCCCGCCGATCTGAGTCATCGGGGGCGTGGGGTCGGCGGCCTGCCGCGCGGCGCGGAGTCATCCGATTCTGGCGCCACCTCGTCGCGAACCACGCCGTCGTCGGGAAGCGTGCATCCTTTGAACCCGGCGACCTCGACCTGATCCAGGAGCGGGACGAGATGCTCACGCGTCGCGCCGCGACGCAGCGCGGACCGATGCTCCACAAAGAACCGGGGTGGAATGGCATCGAACGACAGCACGCCCATGCGGCGGTGGCGTTCGCGATCCACGATCGGCACGGAGTAGAAGCTCTTGCGCTGGCGTTGGCTGTGGGCCGAGATCTCCTGGTCTTCGAGGCCGAGTCGCCGCATCGCCTCGGCGAACGTTCCGCCGAGCTGATCGAAGTCCGGGATGTGCATCGTCCGGCAGTTGGTGAAGGCCAAGCCGACATCGCCCGTCCCCATCCGGACCGTCACTGCGCTGACGGGCTCGTTGCTCTCGCAGTAGCGCGCGAACTGGCGCAGCACCAGCGGCTCGCGATCGTCAGGGAGGAAGAGCGTCAGACGGAGCTGCGCGTCGCGGGGCGGATCGATCGCGTTGTAGATGCGACGGAGCACGATGTTGATCGCAGCGAGCCCTGGCTCCCCCGCGCGCGGGAACGGGCTGGGCTCATCCGACGGATCGCTCCCGCGCTGATGGATCGCCTTGGCGATGGCGTAGAACGCGATGGGCGCAAGCGTCAGCGCGGTGACGATGCCCCCTGCGGCCTGATCGGCGATCGCGACGATCGCGGCGATCAGCGCACCAGCGCTCAACCCGGCGTAGCGAATCGTCGACGACGCGTACCAGCGCGAGCCAGGATCGTCGATCGCGAACGGGTCAGGCTTGCGCTTCGCAAGTGCGACGTTGGCTTCGCGAACTACGATCGCCTTCGGCACCTCATCATCACGCGCCATCTCGCCGCCGCCTCCTCTCGGGTCCGCCCGTCACGTCACGCGAGATCGATCAGCCAGCGGCCACGCGGCGCGGCGCCGCATGCGGCGCTAGATCCGGAGCGGTCCCTGCGAGAACGCCATCGATGAACGTCCGCTCGGGATCGTCGGCCGCCGACCCGTCCGCGGACGGATCGGGGTGACGAGCGGCGATCTGCTCCAGCGCTCGCCGCCGTCGACGCGTGACCCGCTCCTGCCGAACGAACAACGACAGGTGAAGGCACATGGAGATCGCGGCGACAACCGCGAGCATGATCAGGATGATGTTCATCATGAGGCTGCTCGATGCAGGCGAATCTCTACCACGAGGCCACCGATCGGCAGATTGTGATCCGGGCTCCAGCTTCAACGCAACAATCAACCTCCTCGCCGCTGCGATTCTCACCTTCGAGAACTTCCGGCCCGGCCTGCAACGCCCCGAAATGATGCTCGTGCGATGGTGCGCCCATGACTCGCGCGATGCTCCTGTGCGCTGGACTCGGCACTCGCCTCGGCGCGCTGTCGGACCAGCGACCCAAGCCGATGCTGCCGGTGTGCGACCTGCCGATCGTGCGGTTCGGGATCGCGCAGCTGGTCGCGCACGGCATCACCGAGCTGGTGATCAACGTCCATCACCGCGGCGACGTGATCGAGCGCGAGCTCGGCGACGGCGCGGCGTTCGGCGCGCGTATCGCGTACAGCCACGAGGAGGTGCCGCTCGGCACCGGCGGCGGCCTGAAGCGCGCGCTGCCGCTGCTCGATCCCGACGGCACCGACGCGCCGTTCGTGTCGATGAACGGCAAGCTGATCTTCGACGTCGACGTGACCGCGCTGCTCGCCGCGTTCGCGCGCGACCCCGACGCGCTCGGCATGATGGTCGTGAAGCGCGACGCCGACGCCGAGACCTGGGGCGCGGTCGACGTGCGCGACGGCCGCGTCCACGACGTCCTCGGCAAGGGCGACCACATGTTCTGCGGCGTCCACGTCACCCGGCCGAGCGTGGTCGCGCGCCTCCCCGACGGCGACGCCTGCATGATCCGCCAGGGCTACCTGCCGTGGCTGCGCGGCGGCGCGCGGGTCGCCGCGTTCGAGCACGACGGCGGCTACTTCGCCGAGCACTCGACGCCGGCCCGCTACCTCGACAGCAACTGGGCGCTGCTCGAGGGCGTCGCGCTGACGCATCCGCCCGGCCCGCTGCGCGGCGTCGACGTGACCGCGATCCTCGAGGACGGCGTCGACATCCGCTATCCGGTCCGGATCGGCGCGGGCGCGCGGATCGGCGCGGGGGCGATCGTCGGGCCCCACGCGGTGGTCGGCGCGGGTGCGTCGGTCGCGCCCGGCGCGCACCTCGAGCGCACCGTCGTGTGGGCGGGCGCGGCCGCGAGCGGCGCGCTGCGCGATGCGATCGTCACCGCGCACGGCGTCACGTCGGCGTTCTGACGCGACGGCGGCAGATCTTGGTCAGATCGGCGTAGCCAACGTGGGCCGGCACACCAGGGCGCGGGTAGCGGACGGGGTGCGTCGAGCGGTACGCGCCGTGCAATGCCACCTGGGATGCACCGCGCCTGCCTCGGCCTGATCGCGATCGGCCGGATCGCGATCGCCGCCGCGGTCGGGCCGGGTGCAGCGATCGCCGAGCAGCGCCCCACCGCGATCAGCATGGGCATGTCGGGCACGGTCGAGGACGCGCCGTTCGCCCAGACCATCCTCGGGCTGCCGGTGACGATCGACGTCGGGACGCTGGTCAGCGGCGAGCTGTGGTGGCATGCCAGCGCCAGCTTCGGTGTCGGCGAGGCGATCGACGAAGGCGACGGCCACGTCTTCGAGCTGCACACCGGGCCGCGGGTGCAGCACTGCTGGAACGCGCGGCGGCTGTGCCTCGGCGCCAGCCTCGAGCTGGGCTGGGGCCACTCGCGCTGGAACCTGGCGTCGCGCGACGACGCGCTGTCGTACGACGATCTGCAGCTCGAGGCCCGGGCCCGCGCGTCGATCGCGCTGACCCCGAGCGGCCAGGTCCTGCTCGAGGCGTCGGCCGGGCCGCGCGCGCGCTACTACCTGCGCGGCGGCAGCTCGGCGTCGCCGATGTCGTTCGATCGCATCGACGCGCCGCTGGCGCGCGGTGTGGCCGCCGGGCTCGCGCTGGTCGTGCGAAACTGACGCCGCATGGCGACCTCCTCGCGCATCCTGCCCGCGCTGCCGCCCGGTCGGCGAGCGCCCACCGCGGCCGACGGCCTCGACGTCGCGCCGCCCAACTTCCACGCGACGATCGCGCGCCGCGGGTTCGCGCCGACCCTGCCGCCGCCGATCTGGCAGCAGCAGCCGATCGATCCACCGCCCCGGATCGATCCCGCGCACGGCGCCGAGCGGGCTGCTACCGTCGACGACTTCGTCGCGCTGGCGGTGCGCGACGACGTCCCGGGCGCGCCGCGCATCCGCACCGTGAAGTTCCTGATGACCGGCGTCGACGGCGCCCACCCGACGCTGTACCTGATGCAGACCAACCGGCACGCGTACCACTACGACTTCGCGGTCGAGGCCCTCGACCTCGCGCAGTCGCTGGCCGCGTGGAACGCCGAGACCTACTTCCGCGATCAGCGGAAGAACCTGGCCGGCACGATCCTCCACCACGGCAGCTTCGCCCCCGACGGCGCGACCGGGCTCTACGCGATCGAGTTCTGGCCGACCGATCCGGTCGGCGTGCGCCACGTCGCGCTGGCGTTCCGCATGATCGAGGCGGCGCTGCCGTTCGCTCACGGCCACGTCGCGTACCACCCGGCGGGCGCGACCCAGGAGGCGCTGTACCGCGATCAGGCCGCCGCCTTCGCGGCCGCCAAGATCCGCGTCGTCACCACCGACGCGCTGTTCGCGGGCGTGACGTTCACGCCGATGAACCTCGGCGTCGGCTTCGGCACGCTGCGCATCCTCGACGCCGGCACCGCGAGCCGGCCGCCGACCGTGCGCGACGTCGTCGTGCTCGAGCGCATGCCGTCCGATCTGTCGCACGTCGCCGGCATCGTCACCGCGGTGCCGCAGACGCCGCTGTCGCACATCAACCTGAAGGCCAAGCAGAACGGCACGCCCAACGCGTACCTCGCGGGCGCGTCGACCCGCGCCGAGCTGGTGGCGCTGCGCGATCAGATCGTCCGCTTCGAGGTCACCGCCGACGGCGTCCTGGTCACCGCCGCGACCGCCGAGGACGTCGCCGGCTTTCTCGACGAGGTCCGGCCCAAGCAGCCCCAGACTCCGGCGCGCGATCTCACCCGCGAGGCCGCCCAGCGTCTCGCCGAGCTCGGCTTCGCCGACGCCATCGCGGTCGGCGCCAAGGCCGCCAACGTCGCCGAGCTGCGCCGCCTCCTCCCCGCCGCCATGGTGCCCGACGGCTACGCGCTGCCGTTCTTCTTCTACGACCGCTTCATGACCGAGACCAAGCTCGACGTCGCCGCGCGCGCGATGATCGCCGGGCCCGGCTTCGCCGACGACGCCACCGTGCGCGACGACGCCCTCGACCAGCTGCGCAAGCAGATCAAGAAGGCGACGATGCCGGCCGCGATCGCCGACGCCATCGCCGACGTCCAGGCCGCGCTGCTCGCGCACTTCGGCGCCAACCAGCCGATCCGCGCGCGCTCGAGCACCAACAACGAGGACCTGCCCGGCTGGAACGGCGCCGGCCTCTACGACTCGTACACCCACCGCCCCGACGAGGGCCACCTCGCCAAGACCGTGCAGCAGGTGTTCGCGAGCCTGTGGAACTTCCGCGCCTTCGAGGAGCGCGACTTCTATCGCATCGATCACTTCGCCACCGCGATGGGCGTGCTGCTCCATCCCAACGAGGACGACGAGCAGGCCAACGGCGTCGCGTACACGAAGAACATCTACGACCCGAGCTGGCCCGGCTTCTACGTCAACGCCCAGCTCGGCGAGAACCTCGTCACCAACCCGACCGGCACCGAGCGACCCGAGGAGTTCCTGATCTCGCGCATCGGCGAGCACGGCGAGTACGAGCTGCAGTACATCTCGCGCTCGAGCCTCGTCCCCACCGGCACGCCGATCGTGAAGCCCGCCGACATCGACCTGCTGGTCGCCGCGATGGAGCAGATCCAGCCGCACTTCGCGCGCCTCTACGGCCGCCCCGACGACCCCACCTTCGCCATGGACATCGAGTGGAAGACCCGCGACGACGGCTCGCTGCAGATCAAGCAGGCCCGGCCGACGGTCGATTGAGTCGCGTCACGGACAGCCGAGGGACGGCAGCGCGGCGATCTCCTCGATGCACTTGCCGACGATGGTGCGGATCGACATCTGGGCGCGGGCGACGGTGTCGTCGGACGACTTGGGATCGGCGGTGACCTCGAGCGCGAGGGCGAGGGCCTCGGGCTTGGCGGCCTTCATGTGGCAACGATCGGCGAGGTCGGCGTTGTCGGGCTTGGCCTTGGCGCACGCGCACAGCCGCGCGACCAGATCGTCGC